>NZ_CP059896.1:0-225000 GCF_014126615.1 Ciceribacter thiooxidans | reverse complement strand
TACGAGCTGATCGTCAACGGCACCAAGGTGGACCCGTTGAAGGTCCGCCTTCCGGGCGGGAAATCCCTCACGGGAGAAGCGCTCGCAAAATTCGAAGTCGAGCGCCAGCGCATCGATGCGCTGCTCGGCAACGTCGAGCGGCAGAAGCAGCTGGCCGCCCGCTGAAAACGGGCGAGCGACTGGAGGAACTTACAGAAATGGCGGCTCATGAGCCGCCATTTCCTTGTCCTGCACTCATTCACCGCTTACGCGGCCTCATCGGCGAGCTGCCGGACGTCAAACAGCAGGCGATCCGATCCCGCCGCAATCGCAACGTTCGAGTTGTCCGGAATCCTCCCCGAGAGAATCTGCTCGGCCAACGGATCCTGAACGTATTTCTGGATCACCCGCTTCAGCGGCCGCGCGCCGTAGACCGGGTCGTAACCCTTGTCGGCGAGCCAGTTGCGGGCATCCTCACCCAGTTCGACGGTGATCTTGCGCTCGGCGAGAAGTGCTAAGAGCCGCTTCATCTGGATGTCGACGATCGCGCCCATTTCCGTCCGCTGCAGGCGATGGAAAAGAATGATCTCGTCGACACGGTTGAGGAATTCCGGCCGGAACGATGCCTTGACCACGTCCATCACCTGGTCGCGGACCTGATCCGTATCGGAACCTTCCGGCAGGTTGGTCAGGTATTCCGCCCCGAGATTTGACGTCATGATGATGATCGTGTTCTTGAAATCCACAGTCCGGCCCTGGCCGTCGGTCAGGCGTCCATCGTCGAGAACCTGCAGGAGCACGTTGAACACATCGGGATGCGCCTTCTCGATCTCGTCGAAGAGGACGACCTGATAGGGCCTGCGCCGCACGGATTCGGTCAGCGCGCCGCCTTCCTCGTATCCGACGTAGCCGGGAGGCGCACCGATGAGGCGGGCGACCGAATGCTTCTCCATGTATTCCGACATGTCGATACGCACCAGTGCAGTTTCGTCATCGAAGAGGAACCGGGCAAGCGACTTGGTGAGCTCCGTCTTCCCAACGCCCGTAGGGCCGAGGAAGATGAAGGAACCGATCGGCCGGTTCGGGTCCTGCAACCCGGCGCGTGAGCGACGAACGGCACGCGAAACCGCCTGCACCGCATCACCCTGGCCGACAACCCACTTGGCGAGCTCGTCCTCCATGCGAAGCAGTTTCTCCCGTTCGCCTTCCAGCATCTTGTCGACGGGAATACCGGTCCAGCGCGAAATGACATGGGCGATATTGTCCGGCGTGACAACCTCCTGGACCATGCTCTCACGGGCACTGCCGTCCTGAGTTTCGGCCTCGGCGAGTTCCTTTTCCAGCTTCGGGATCACCCCGTAGGCCAGTTCCCCGGCCTGCTGGAACTCGCCCTTGCGCTGGGCGATCGCCAGCTCGTTGCGCGCCTCGTCGAGCTGCCGCTTGAGGTCTGCAGCAAGGCCGAGCTTGCTCTTCTCCGCCTGCCAGCGAGCGGTCAGGGCATCCGACTGCTCCTCGAGCGAAGCGAGTTCGCTTTCCAGCCTCTTGAGGCGATCGGCAGAAGAAGAGTCCGTCTCCTTCTTCAGCGCTTCACGCTCGATCTTCAGCTGGATGATTCGGCGATCGAGTTCATCGAGTTCCTCAGGCTTGGAGTCGACCTGCATCCTGAGCCGAGACGCCGCCTCGTCCATGAGGTCGATTGCCTTGTCAGGCAGGAACCGGTCGGTGATGTAGCGGTTCGACAAGGTCGCCGCCGCGACGATGGCGGAGTCCGAAATACGAACCTTGTGGTGTTGTTCGTACTTTTCCTTGAGCCCGCGCAGGATCGAGATGGTGTCCTCGACCGTCGGCTCGTCGACCATGACCGGCTGGAAACGACGCGCGAGCGCCGCATCCTTTTCGACATGCTTGCGGTATTCATCGAGCGTGGTCGCGCCGACGCAGTGCAACTCACCGCGCGCCAGCGCCGGCTTCAGGAGGTTGGAGGCATCCATGGCCCCGTCGGCCTTGCCCGCGCCGACCAGCGTGTGCATTTCGTCGATGAAGAGGATGATCTGGCCGCTCTCCGCCTGAACCTCGTTCAAGACGGCCTTGAGCCGCTCCTCGAACTCACCGCGATATTTCGCGCCGGCGATCAGCGCTCCCATATCGAGCGCCATCAGCCGCTTGTCCTTGAGACTTTCCGGAACGTCGCCGTTGACGATACGCAGAGCCAGACCTTCCGCGATCGCCGTCTTGCCGACGCCGGGTTCACCGATCAGGACCGGATTGTTCTTCGTCCGGCGAGAGAGCACCTGAATGGTG
This sequence comes from Ciceribacter thiooxidans, assembly GCF_014126615.1. Taxonomy (NCBI): domain Bacteria; kingdom Pseudomonadati; phylum Pseudomonadota; class Alphaproteobacteria; order Hyphomicrobiales; family Rhizobiaceae; genus Ciceribacter; species Ciceribacter thiooxidans. The sequence goes on along the minus strand of NZ_CP059896.1, from coordinate 222,720 downwards.
CGGCGGATCTCGTCGTCGCGGCCGATGACCGGATCGAGCTTGCCGTCACGGGCCTCGTCTGTGAGGTCGCGGGCATACTTCTTCAGGGCATCGAAACCCTGCTCGGCACTCGCCGTGTCGGCTGTGCGACCCTTACGGATGTCGTTTATGACCTGATTGAGGGTCGCCGCCGTGACACCGGCTTTCTTCAGGCTGGCTGAAGTTGACGCAGACGGCTCGATTGCCAGAGCCAGCAACAGGCGTTCGACGGTGACGAAACTGTCACCGGCCTTTTTTGCCGCTTCTTCGGCCGTCGAAAACACCTTGGCGAGCGGTTGCGAAAGGTAGACCTGGCCACCGCCACCGGAAACCTTCGGAAGCTTGGACAGGGCCAATTCATTGGCCAGGCGCGCTTCCTTCGGATCGCCGCCGGCGCGCGTGATGAGAGATGCCGCCATGCCCTGATCGTCGTCCAGAAGGACCTTGAGGACGTGTTCGGCCGTAAATTGCTGGTGGCCTTCCGACAGTGCATAGGTCTGTGCCGACTGCAGGAAGCCGCGAACGCGCTCGGAATATTTCTCGATATTCATCGCCTATCTCCACGAGCTGCATTGCCCGTAACGGCACAATGCAGCGGTTAAGGATCGGGTCCCCTGAACAGGCGAACCCCGGGCGTCTCCACCCTTGTGATCGAGATATGGGGAGAGAATTTCGGCCTTTAAAGAGGAACTTAAACGAAAAACTCCGGCCACGGGCCGGAGTTCCTCGATACTTCATCGTTCAACAATAGACGTCGTCTATTCGGAAGCGGCAGCGGCCAGTTCCGGCTTTTCCGAAGTCGGCTCGGCGCTGGCCGATCCCGCGTCGCCGGCGTCCTCTCCTTGCGCCCCGGCACCACCGCGACGCTGCCGTCGCGGACGCGAGCCGGAATTGCGACGACGAGACTGCCGTTGCTCCCCGCCTTCCTCTGCGGCCTCCTCGGCAGCACTGACCTCCACCGGTGTTCCTTCGATCACGGGTTGCGGGCCGCTTCCGGCAATCTCGACCGGACGCGGCGCAGCCTGCGCCGGAGCTGCATTTTGAACGGTCGGTTCGTCAAGGATGTCCATGTCGTCGACGTCGCGGTCAGCGTAGTCCCCGCGGTCGTCGCGCTGGAAACGCTCCTGCATCTGTGCCTGAGCGGCTGCAATAATGCGGTTATAGTGCTCGGCATGTTGCAGGTAATTCTCTGCCATGACACGGTCACCGGAGCTCTGGGCGTCACGAGCAAGCGCGGCGTACTTTTCCGCGATGTGCTGGGCGGTACCACGAATCTTCACATCAGGACCGGAGCTGTCATAGGTCCGCGTCAGCGGATTGGCGCCCTTGCGATTGAAGTTGCCGCCACCGCCGTTGCCGCCACGCCCGCGACCACGCTTGTTCTGCTGTCCTGGCCTCATCGATTATTCACCTGAATTCTCTAGATTGCTGATAGATTGGCTACGCTGCCGCATCTGGTTAGACCGGATCAAAGCTCCGCGTGCCGCGGGCATGGTGCGCCATTGCTTCATCTGCCGCTGGTGAAAGCCAAATTAACTGATCACGCAACGGGAATTGCTCGCTTCGCGAAACTCCAAAGGAGCCGAAATCGAAGCCGCCCCAGACCCGAACGAATCTCTGTTCATTCCCCGCTGCCCGCTGCGTGCCCGCAACCTAGCCCGCTTCCTCCGGAAAACCAAGCGTTTTCTTCGCAAGTCGGAAACAACTTAGCACCCGCAGCAATTTCGCGTCGTGAACAGAAGAACACGGTCATTACCGCCATAATCGCGACGTGCCTCAACAAGGCAAAAACCTGCGGCTTCGAAGAGTGCAGTCACGCTTTTCTTCTGGTCGTAGCCAATCTCGACGGCCACCACGCCGCACGGTTCCAGGAAAGCACCCGCTCCAACCGCCAACGCGCGATAGGCGTCAAGGCCGTCTTGACCACCGTCCAGCGCCGCCAACGGATCGTAGTCCCGGACCTCCGGATCCAGCTCTGCGACCACGCCTGTCGGAATATAGGGCGGATTTGACACGATGATGTCGAACCTTCCCTCAATGCAAGCGAACCATGCGCTGCGCACGGTCTCAAACCGCTCGGCTACACCATTGATGTAGGCATTGCGTTCCGCCGTTGAAAGAGCCCCTTCGGAAATATCGCTTCCGACAGCGCGAGCCTGCGGACATTCCTTGAGCAGGGCGAGCGAGATGGCACCTGTTCCAACGCCGACATCGAGCAGCTGCGCTGCGCCTTTTTCGGCGATCGTCCGCTTCAGGTGAGGCAATACGCAGTCGACCAGAACCTCGGTATCCGGCCGAGGCTCCAGCGTTGCCGGAGAGAGCTGCAGGTCCAGTCCGTAAAACGCCCGGTGCCCTAGAATACGGTGAACAGGCTCATGTTTGCAACGCCGGGCGATGGCTGCACGCACGTCCTCGGCCTGCTCGAGAGAGATCACAACGTCGCCACGCATCAGGATGTCGGAGAGCGATAGACCGAGAGCGCCCGCGACGAGAACACGCGCGTCAGTCGCCGGATCGGCGAGGTTCGCCTCGGCAAAACACCGCCTTGCTTCGGCAATCAGCGCACTTGCGGTGTCTCGATCCCCGCTCACGACTGCTCGCCGAGTTGCGCAAGCTGGCCGGCCTGGTAGTCCGCAATCAGGGCGTCGACGATTTCGTCGATGTCTCCCTCCATCATCCTGTCCAGCTTGTAGAGGGTGAGATTGATACGGTGATCGGTGACCCGGCCCTGAGGAAAATTGTAGGTGCGAATACGCTCTGACCGGTCGCCGGATCCCACCTGGCTCCTGCGGTCCGCCGAGCGTTCGCTCTCGCTCCGCTGACGTTCCATATCATAGAGTCTGAAACGCAGGACCTGCATCGCTTTCGCGCGGTTCTGGTGCTGAGATTTCTCGGAACTCGTGACCACCAGGCCGGTCGGCAGGTGCGTGATACGAACCGCCGAGTCGGTGGTGTTGACGTGCTGCCCCCCGGCCCCGGACGAGCGCATCGTATCGATTCGGATGTCTTCCGGCCGAATCTCTACGTCAATCTCCTCCGCCTCCGGCAGCACCGCAACCGTTGCTGCGGAGGTGTGAATGCGTCCGCTCGCCTCCGTTTCCGGAACGCGCTGCACGCGATGGACGCCGGATTCGAATTTCAATTTCGAAAATGCGCCGCGACCGGTGATCGAAGCGATGATTTCCTTGTAGCCGCCCGCCTCGCCTTCGCTGGCCGACAGAACCTCGACCTTCCAGCCCTTTGAGCTGGCAAATCGTTCATACATCCGGAAAAGGTCACCAGCAAAAAGCGCCGCTTCCGAACCGCCGGTCCCGGCGCGAATCTCGAGGATGGCGCTCTTTTCATCTGCCGCATCCTTCGGCAGCAGAAGGATCTGAATATCCGTCTCGAGCGCTGCGATGCGCTCCTCGACCTCCGGCAGCTCTATCTCTGCAAGAGCGCGCATCTCGCGATCGGTCGATTTGTCCGCCAGCATCGATCGTAGGCCAGCCAGTTCGGTAAGCGCCGCTTCATATTCGCGGATCTTGCGGACAACGGGCTGCAATTCGGCATATTCCGAGGCAAGCTTGACATAGACGTCCGCGGCCGGCCCAGCCGACATGCGAGCTTCGATCTCACCGAATCGGCGCTCGAGCTCACGCATCTTATCGACAGGTAGCTTTGCCACTCTCTACTCCAGGCAGGTCATTCAAAGGGGAATGTTGTTGTCTTCCGCGAATCCGGTGAGGATGTCGCGCACGGGCAGATGCGTATGGTGGTCGTCGAGGGCAGTTTCGAGCAACTGGCTCAAACGGTCGACGTCCAGCGCCAGAAGCATCGCCTTGATCGGACCAATCGATGTCGCCGACATCGAGATCGAGCGAAATCCGAGTCCGAGAAGGGCCATCGCGCTCAGCGGCTTGCCGGCCATCTCGCCGCACAACGTCAGCGGTGTTCCCGCCTTGTCGGCAGCTCGGACAATGTCGCGAAGAATGCGCAGAAACGGTCGACCGAGCACGTCGAAACGCTCCGCCACGCGAGCATTGCCACGATCGACCGCCATCGAGAACTGGAAGAGGTCGTTGGAGCCGACGGAGACGAAGTCCACCTCCTCCATCAGTTCCTCCAGTTGCCACAACAGCGCTGGAACCTCGAGCATGACACCGAACTGCAAACGTTTCGGCAGCTGATGCCCGAACTTGGACAAATGCTGAATCTCCTTCTGCATCAGCTCACGAACCGCTCGTATTTCAGAGACTTCGGTCACCATCGGCAGCATCATTTTGAGTTCTGCGCCGGCAGAAGCCTTCAAGAGAGCCCTGAGCTGGGTGCGCAACAGCCCGGGCCGGTCGAGCGAGAGGCGTATCGCGCGCCAGCCGAGCGCCGGATTCTCTTCCTCCTGCGAGCGGAAATAGGGCACGACCTTGTCGCCGCCGATGTCGAGCGTGCGGAAGGTCACCGTCCTCCCTTCGGCCTGACGCAGGACGTTGCGGTAGAAATTCTCCTGCTCTTCCGCCTTCGGCATCGTGGAAGAGATCATGAACTGGAGCTCGGTGCGGAACAGCCCAATGCCTTCGGCCCCCGAGGCCGTCAGTTGCGGCAGATCAACGAGAAGGCCGGCGTTCATCTGGAGGAGGATACGCTTGCCGTCCTTTGTCAGCGGCTCGACGTCGCGCAGAGCACGGAACTGTTCCTGTCGACGGGCACGCAGCCTCACCTTCTCCTCATATGCCTTCTGCAGGTCCGCCATCGGCCGGACGTGGACCTTGCCGTCGTCTCCGTCGATGATGACCGGATCGCCGTTTTCGGCGAGAGCCACCGCACCCGCCGCCTGGCCGACGACCGGAATGCCCATCGCGCGGGCGACGATCACTACGTGGCTGGTCACGGCCCCCTCCTCGAGGACCAGACCGCGAATATGGCTGCGTGGATAGTCCAGCAGCTCCGCAGCGCCCATCGCGCGCGCAAGAATGATGGCGTCGGCCGGAAAACCTTCCGATGTGCTTCGCGACGAAAAACCGGTCAGCTGCCGCAGCAGGCGGTTGGCTAGGTCGTCGAAGTCGTGCATCCGCTCCCGAAGATAGGGATCCGTCAGACGGATCATGCGCGCCTTGGTGTCGCTCTGCACCTTCTCGACCGCCGCTTCGGCGGTCAGACCGTTGTGGATCGCCTCTTCCATGCGGCGGACCCAGCCCTGATCGTGGGCGAACATGCGATACGTCTCGAGCACCTCGCGGTGCTCACCTTCCATTGCGACTTCGCGCCGTGACAGCATGTCGTCGATCGAGATGCGCAGCGACCCCAGTGCATCGGCTAGCCGGCGGATTTCCTTCTCGCTGTCTTCGTTGAGAAGGTTGGTCACCACGATGCGCGGCTCATGCAACACGACATAACCGAGCCCGATCCCCTCGCCGTAGCTGTCGCCTTCGATGGTCACCGCCCGCGTCAGATCGAGTTCCAGACCAGGCCTCGTGATCTTCTTCAGCTCGCCTGTCGCGATCATTTCGGCCAGCACCATGGCTGTCGTCTCGAGCGCTTCAAGTTCGTCCTCCCGGTAGTTCCGTTGTGCCTTGTTCTGAACCACGAGGACGCCAAGACTGCGGCCAGCCCTCAGAATCGGCACGCCGAGAAAGGAGTGATAGATTTCTTCGCCCGTCTCGGGCAGGTAGCGGAACGCCGGGTGGGCCTGCGCATCGGAAAGATTGAGCGATTGGGCGCTCGCCGCGATGGTTCCGACAAGCCCCTGCCCCATTTTCAACTGGGCAAGGTGTACGGCGTCCTTGTTCAGACCCTCGGTGGCGTAGAGTTCGAGAACACCATCTGAGCGCAGGACGTAGACGGAGCACACTTCCGCCACCATATTGCTCGCGATCTGACGAACAATCCGGTCAAGGCGCTCCTGTGGCTCAAGCGGCTCCGCCATCAGTTCGCGGAGCCGTTTGAGAAGAACGCGTGGACCGGCAGACAGGTCTCTCATCGCGCGCATGCTCCCGAAAACGGTCTATGGACGGGGCGGTCCACCACCCGCGTCAATCGTCGAGAGTGGCAAACCGCCTCAGCGGAATCAATTCTTATCGAGGCCGTAGCAGGAATGCAAAGTCCGGACCGCGAGTTCGGCATAGGGGCCGTCGATCAGGATGGAAATCTTGATCTCCGACGTGGTTATCGCCTTGATGTTGATCCCCTTTTCGGCGAGTGACTTGAACGCGGTGGCCGCCACGCCGGCATGGCTGCGCATGCCGATACCGATAACCGAGACCTTGACCAGTCCCGATTCGCTCTGGACCACGTCGTAACCGATCTGCTCCCTGTTGTCGCCGAGAACAGCGAGCGCCTTGTCGACGTCGCCGGAGGGAACCGTGAAGGTCATATCGGTCCGCGTTCCGTCCTCGGAGATATTCTGCACGATCATGTCGACGTTGATGTGCGCTTCGGCAAGCGGACCGAAAATCGCGGCGGAAACGCCCGGCCGGTCGGCGACGCGGCGCAGCGAGATTTGCGCTTCATCCTTGGCATACGCAATGCCGGTGACAACTTCCTGTTCCACGATCTCTTCCTCATCGCAAATCAACGTACCGGGCGGGTTGAGAAGGTCGCCCATTCCCGGTGCATCCGGGTCCTCGAAACTCGAACGCACGAAGGTTCGAACCTTGTGCACCATGGCGAGCTCGACCGAGCGCACCTGCAGCACCTTCGCGCCCAGCGACGCCATCTCTAACATTTCTTCGAAGGCGATCTTCTTCAGTCGGCGTGCTTTCGGCTCGACACGAGGATCCGTCGTATAGACGCCGTCGACATCCGTGTAGATGTCGCAACGATCGGCTTTCACCGCCGCGGCAATCGCAACCGCCGAGGTATCGGAACCGCCGCGGCCGAGCGTCGAGATACGATTGTCGGGGCCGATGCCCTGGAAACCCGCGACGACGGCGACCTGCCCTTCACCCATCCGGCGAACAATGTCCGAGCCGTCGATCTCCTGAATGCGGGCGGCGCCGTGCGCGTTATCCGTCTTGATCGGAATCTGCCAACCCTGCCAGGAACGTGCATTGACACCCATCGACTGCAAGGCGATCGCAAGCAGACCGGAAGTTACCTGCTCTCCCGAAGCGACGACCGCATCGTATTCGCGCGCATCATAGAAAGGCGAGTCGGCGCCTGCGACCTTGGGCACGTTACGCACCCAATCGACCAGCTCGTTCGTCTTGCCCGACATCGCCGAAACGACAACGGCCACTTCGTGGCCGGCGTCAACCTCACGTTTCACATGCCGTGCGACATTGTGAATACGTTCGAGATTGGCGACGGAAGTTCCGCCGAATTTCATCACGATGCGAGCCATTGCCTAAACTACCGTCACGAATATTGGGTACCGACCGGCACCGCTGAAGATGCACCCGGGCGCAGGGCACGGGCGAGTTGCGGTCTCATAGCCAAATCCCCTCGGAAGTTCAATGGCCCCGTGGCCGGAAATGCCCACGGGTCAAGGGGTTTCGTGTCGACCGAGCCCGACCACGCCGAGAGAGAGTTACGTCGTTCGGGATCGAGACGAGGGGGCGAACTGTCGTGGCGAAGGAAAGAAGAGGCGAGCGGTAAGCCTGGAAAACCCGGGCAGCGCGACTCTGCCGAAATATAGAAAGAGCGCCCGGGACGACTCGTATCCACGGAGCGCTTCGTCGGAGCATACGCTTCAAACGAAAACCTGCGCGATCACGGTGGTGACCGCGCAGGTCCTGTTGTCAATCGTGCGACTGGCAGGCAAGCATTCCCCAGTTGCAACGGACGCGTTGCTCACCCTGGGACCGTTTCTTGTTTCTCTCCTGGATCATTTCCCCGCGGTCGCGCGGCGGCAGGTGACGCATCTTGCGTTCGTAGACCGCCCGCGCACGTTCCTCGTCACGCATGACCCGCGGCGCGGGAGGTGGCGGCGGGTCTCGCCGTTTCTCGCGGACACGCCGGGACGGCTCGCGCCAACCGTAGTCCTCATCCTCGTCGTCGTTCCATCGCGGCGGCGGCGGACGACGATAATCATCGCGGCGAACTGTCGGGCGGTAGTAGCCGTCCCGCCATTCATCCCGATGACGATAGAAGTCCCGATCTCGATAGTGGCGGTCCCAGTAGGTGTCGATGCTGAACATTACGGTCGGAATGCCGAGCGGCTCGTAGTAGCTCGGCCCGACATAGACGCGGCGCTGCTCATAGGTCGCCTGCAGGTAACTCCCTGACACCCACCCACGGATCCCGCGGTAGTCGACGTCGCACCAGGCCTGCGAGCTCAGACATCCGCGGATGTCGACACTACTGCCGTAAGGAATAACCAACACAGGCGGGTATTGGGTACTGGGACCCGAGCGCATATTGACGTCCGCCGTCGAGTAAGCGGGCGCCGCTTCCGCAAGCGCCGGCAAGCCAAAGGCTCCCAAGGCGGCCACCACAAGTAGCGATAGTTTCTTCATGAGCGTCTCCTGAGCCCCAATGGGGCCTATGCGTATCGAAACGGTAACGTTCCGGCATTGTGGATGTTCCGCCTTTCCGGCTGTATTGAGGCAAGCTCCGGCGCGCCACGTTCGGCAGATACCGTGGACTTGACATCCGCAGTCGATCGTCCGACTTGATTTCTTCGGAATTCATGGAGATCGGCAAATGACCGAACAGGCGCGCACCACCATCGATCAGGTCGAGGTCGACCGTTTTTCGGCAATGGCTGCGGAATGGTGGGACCCCACCGGCAAGTTCAAACCGCTGCACAAGATCAACCCGGTGCGATTGACCTACATTCGCGACAAGGTCGCTGAACATTTCGGACGAGATCCGAAAAGCCACCAGCCACTGCAGGGACTGCGAATTCTCGATATCGGTTGCGGCGGCGGCCTGCTCTCCGAGCCAGTCGCACGGATGGGCGCGACCGTCCTTGGGGCAGATGCTTCTGAGAGAAATATCGGCATCGCCCGCACCCATGCCGAGCAGACGGGAACCACCGTCGATTACCGCGCCGTGACGGCAGAGTCGCTGGCAGCCGCCGATGAGCGTTTCGACGTCGTACTGAACATGGAAGTCGTCGAACACGTTGCAGACGTCGATTTCTTCATCACCACATGTGCCTCGATGGTGAAGCCGGGCGGCCTCATGTTGATTTCGACGATCAACCGCACACTCAAGGCCGCCGCGCTCGCGATTGTCGGCGCGGAATACGTCCTCGGCTGGCTTCCTCGCGGAACGCACCAATATGAGAAGCTGGTGCGCCCCGAAGAATTGGAGGCACCCCTTCAACAGAGCGGAATGAACCTGCTTGAGCGAACGGGCGTCTTCTTCAATCCCTTGCAGAACCAATGGCGCCTTTCGCCGGACACCGACGTCAACTACATGGTGCTGGCGGCGCGGCCTGCTGTACGGGAGGCGCGACCATGATGTCGCCGGCCGACGTCGTCGCATTCTGGAACGGTCAAGGTTACGACAAGTGGTTTGCCCGCGACGCTGCACTGGACGCTGCGATCATGCTTCACTATGCCGAGCTGCACATGCAGGCCGCGCGGGGTGAGTTGTCCGCTTGGGAGGAAAGCGCCGAAGGCTCGCTTGCACTGCTCCTGCTTCTCGACCAGTTTCCGCGCAATCTCTACCGTGGTACGGGACATGCCTTCGCAACAGACGGCCTCGCCCGTGCGGTAGCGCGGCGGGCGCTTGCGGCCGGCTTTGACCGGCAGGTGGATGCGACGCTGGCTATCTTCTTCTATCTTCCGTTCGAGCATTCGGAAGACCCGGCGGACCAGAGCCTCAGCGTCCGCCTCTTCACGGAACACCGAGACCGCTGCGGCGACGAGCGCACACTCCCGTACGCCATCGAACATCGGGATATAATCGCACGTTTCGGGCGGTTTCCCCATCGCAACGCCGCACTCGGTCGCGAGACAATGCCCCAAGAACAAGCCTACCTGGACGGCGGGGGCTTCAAGGGCTGAGGTCAATCGTGAGCGAGACTGCCCTCGGCAATTCGGCATCTTCGTCGGGTTGCCGGAACCTACCGTCAGTTCACTTCATCGGGAAGAACAGGGATCGGAGCGACCTCTATCCCCTCTTCGACCAGCGCCCTGACCTCCGCAGGTGACGCCTGGCCGACGAGTCCGCGCGCATCGGCTTCTCCGTAGTGAATTTTGCGCGCTTCCTCCGGGAAACGCTCCCCGACGTCCTCGCTGTTGGCGCGAATGGCCGCGACCGCCTCCTTCAATTTTTGAAGGGCCTCTCGCTGCTCAGTGGTCGCCACGAGCGCATGAGCCGCCTCCCTCTTGCGCGCGGTGGACACAGAGGGTGCCATCAGCAGTTTCGACACCTTTGCAGAGCCGCAAGCGGGACAGTTCACCAGACCGAGCGCCTGCTGCCTTTCGTAGTCGGCGCTCTCCGAGAACCATCCCTCGAATTCGTGGGCGTTGTCACAGCGAAGCGAGTAGCGAATCAAACAGTCACGCCCTCCTTGGCGGATAAAGGTGACGTTTCGAGCGTGAACTCTCGAGCGTTCTTGAGGTTCGGAATCTTCGCGCGCGCGGCCTTCACCGCAACCACGTCGATATCAGCGAGCACGATTGCCTCGCCTGTCCCGGCAGCAGACGCCAGGACCCTGCCCCAGGGGTCGACGATCATGGAATGGCCGAAAGTCTCGCGACCGTCCTCATGAACCCCGGCTTGCGCAGCAGCGATCACGAAGGCGCCGTTCTCGATGGCGCGGGCACGCAGCAGCACTTCCCAGTGAGCTTCTCCGGTCTGGCGCGTGAACGCTGCAGGAACGGTCAGCACGTCGGCACCGGCCACCGCCTCGGTGCGAAAGAGCGCTGGGAAACGCAAATCGTAGCAGATCGCGAAACCGAGCCGTGCGAACGGCAATTCCACCACGCGAGCTTCCGAACCCGGACGATAGACGGCACTTTCGCGCCAGCTCTCTCCATTGTCGAGATCGACGTCGAACATGTGGATCTTGTCATAGGAGCAGATCTTGCGACCGTCCGGTCCGAACAGAAAAGCGCGATTAGCGATCTTTCCGTCGGGAAGCGCGATGGCCGTCGAGCCGACGTGCAGATGAATCTTCAGCTCTTTCGCGAGGCTCGCCGCCGTCTTGACAATAATGTCGGTATCCTCGTCGCGCAGGACGGACGCAAGTCCCTGGCGATCGCGTTGCACCGCGCCGGTCATTTCGGGTGTCTGCACGTACGTTGCGCCGTGTCCCGCGGCCTCGCGCACGAGACGGGCCATGGCGTCGGCATTCTTGTCCGGGTTCACCCCGGAGCACATCTGGACTGCAGCGGCCTTGAACGTCATCGCTTCACGCTCCCTAGTTTGCCAGCATCGCGTCGAGCTTGCCGGCCCGATTGAGTGCATAAAGATCGTCGCAACCGCCCACATGCTTGTCACCAATGAATATCTGCGGGAAGGTCATGCCTCCGTTCGACTTGGCGATCATCTCTTCCCGCACCTCTGGCCTGCCTGTCGCGTCATGCTCGACATAGGCGACACCTTTCGATTCGAGCAGCGCCTTGGCGCGTGCGCAGTAGCCACAGAATTGGCGTGTGTAGATCGTCACAGATGCCATGCTTTTCTCCGAAGCCACCGGGGCCGAACTGAATGTCGTGGTAGCGTCATATAGGATCGGACAATGCCCTTGCAAAGGTTAAAACTGAGACGTCAGCCGCTCCGGCTCGTTTCAGAATCCTGGTAACTGCAGAGACCGTTGCCCCGGTCGTGAAGACGTCGTCAATCAGGACGAGTCGACGTCCAAAGACGTCGGTCTCGCAGCCGGATGCGATTGCAAAAGCGCCGCGCACGTTATCGGCGCGTGCGTTCACGCTGAGCCCGACCTGCTGGGCAGTACGCTTCACGCGCAGAACGGCGGATGCGAGAAACGGCTTATCGATCGACCGGGCTATGTGCCGAGCCAACTCCGCGGACTGGTTGAACTTGCGTGTGAAGAGTCGTGTCCGATGCAACGGGACGGCAAGAACAGCGTCGCACACGGCAAGCTCCGGGGCGCCGGCACGCACCATCCAGCGAGCGATAACAGGCGCGAGATCGAGGCGGTCCCGGTACTTGAGGCTGTGCACCAGCTCACGGACGATGCCGTCATGGATCGCAACGGAACGCAAGCGGTCGAAGGCGGGAGGATCGGCGATTGCTTCCGGGGAGAGCGCTCCCTCTCCGTGGTCGTAGGGAAACGGCGTACCCAGAACTTCGCAGAAAGGGCGCTCAATGAACCCTATCGAGGTCCAGCACTTCGCGCAAAGCGCACCGTGGCCGGCGACCCGAATCCCACAATGGGCGCAGGACGGCGGGTAAACGAGATCGCGAACGAATGTCGCGAACGTCGCAAGGGGCGGCGCTCTTAACCGGCCTGCAGATTGCGCTATATGAGCGTCCATAGGTTGACATTAGGCCCTTGCGGGCGCCTTTACCACACGCATAGTTTCAGCCGGACAGTGCCATGGACAAACTCTTCGATCTCGACCTGGTGACCGAAAATCGCCGCCGCGCCCATGTGCGGCATACAGACGGGGCGGATTTCCTGCTGCAGGTCGCGGCCCATGAACTCGCTGAAAGACTCTCTCTGGTCGAACGCCGTTTCGAGCAGGCGGTCGAGCTGCACGGAGCAAGCGGTACGACCGCGAGAGCGTGCATGGAAACCGGCAAGATCGGCGAACTCGTGCGCGTTGAAACACATTCGAGTTTCGCCCAATCGGGCGAAGCCTTGACCGAAGCACCGCTGGAGCAAGTGCCGCTCGACGAACAGTCCGTCAACCTGGTTTTGTCGCCGCTTGCACTTCATGTCACCAACGACACGCCCGGCGTTCTCATACAGATCCGCAAGGCGTTGAAGCCCGACGGACTCTTTCTGGCAGCCATTCCCGGCGCGGGAACGCTCGCCGAACTGCGCGACGTCCTCCTGGCGACGGAAATTGAACTCTCGGGTGGAGCCAGTCCACGTGTCATCCCGTTTGCGGACATCCGCGACATCGGTGCGTTGATGCAGCGAGCCGGATTCGCGCTTCCTGTCATCGATGCACAGACCTATACGGTCCGCTACGATTCGATTTTCGGACTTATGCGGGATCTCAAGGCCATGGGGATGGCAAATCCGCTCGTTGACCGTAGCCGCAGACCGCTTGGCAGGGCTTTCTTCCTGCGCGCCGCGGAGAAATACGCGGAACGCTACGCAGACCCCGACGGGCGTATCCGTGCAACCTTCGTCTTCATCTACGTCTCGGGCTGGGCACCGCATGAAAGCCAGCAAAAGCCGCTGAAGCCCGGCTCGGCGAAGATGAGGCTGGCGGACGCGCTCGCCACCCCGAAACACGACTGACCCGGTCAGGTCCCCGCCGCGTTTATAGTTGTGGTGATCGTCTCGAAGACGTTCATCAGAGCGCCGGTGAACGCACCGTAGCCGGTGAGCAAGGCCACGGAGATTATTGCTGCGATCAGTCCGTATTCGACGGCCGTCGCGCCGGTGTTGTCGGCAACCAGATTTCTCAGCAGGCGCATGCTTCCCCCATTTTGCCGAACGTCTCCGGATCGGAATTCGCTCAGCAGCCGTCCCCCGCACCATAACGGTCGATGATGCAGACGGAGCCCGGCGTCTCTTGCAGGACGCTCCTGCGTATCGTGTATCGCTTGCCCGGCCCTGTCTTGCTGATCGAGCCCGTCGTTATGTTGTCGTAGTCATCCGGCGTGAATGCCAGACTCTTTCTTTCCGAGTTCCCCGCAAGCATAGGCGTGAGGATGAGCGACAGCGCAATCGCCGCTGTTCCGAACAGCAGTGCAATGTTCAAAACACCCGTCTTCCTGGCTTTTTGCGAAGACCGTTCTCCAGACCCGACGGTCTTCCAGAAATCCTCGTTTGCCATGATATGCCCCACGCACACTTTACCGCATGAACAGTTCTATCCATGCCTGAGGGTTATAAACTTTTCGTTAAGAACAACTGCAAGAACTTCGACGGACTACAGCAAGTCCTGCAGAAAGGGGATGAGCGGCTCGTCGGCCGGGGGCATCGGATAATCGCGCAACGCTTGCGGACGGACCCATTTGACCGCCTGCCCCTCCCTGCCATGGGCAATACCGTCATAGCGGCGGCAGATGAAGAGCGGCATCAACAGGTGAAAGCTGTCATAGCTGTGGCTTGCGAACGTGAGTGGCGCCAGGCACGGAATGCGGGTGGTGATCCCCAGTTCCTCGTCGAGCTCGCGCACGAGTGTCTCCTCGGGCGTTTCCCCTGCCTCGACCTTGCCGCCGGGAAACTCCCAGAGACCCGCGAGCGATTTTCCTTCGGGACGCTGGGCCAGCAAAATTCGCCCGTCCGTGTCCACGAGCGCACAGGCGGCGACCAGCAGGATCGGTTTGGGTCCGCCATTCATTGCGAACCATCCTTGGACCAGTAGCGGTAACGGTACGCCTCAACGAAGCCGAGCCGCGCATAGAGCGAGAGGGCCGCCTCGTTGTCCGTGGAAACCTGAAGCCAGGCCATGCGCGCGCCACGCATCCGCGCCCAGCGGAGTGCGGACGAAAGGACTTCCATGCCGACACCACGCCGGCGATGCTTGTCCGACACAGCAAAGAGCAGAATGCCGGCAAGATCATTATCCTGCACGCAAAGGAGCGAGGCGACCGGACCCGCGTTGGGGTCCTCGATCAGGAACATGCCGACCGTGGGCTTGATGGAATTGATGACTTCGGCAAGGACCGGCTTCAGCGCAGGGTCTTGGCCCTGAAGTGCAAGACTGGCGTCGACGAAACGCCCGACATCCTGGGTCGGCAGGTGATCCAGCGTATCGGGAATATCCAGAGCAGTTAGATCGACCGTCTGGGTGACGACCTCCTCGAAACAGGTCCAGCCCTCTGCGATCAGATGTTCCACGAGCGGCTTGGGTGTCAGTGGCGTTTCCCGCACCACCAGCGGGCGGCCATAGGCGTCGAACTTCCGCGCGGCGCGCTCGAGCCGCAGCGCAATGTCGCGACTGTCGGACGGATCCAGCGCGACCACGCAATTCAGCCGTTTCGACGGATGTCCGCCGGTCAGCCGGACCTGCCAGCTGCCGTCATACTGTACGGAAGCGGCAGGCCAAGCGCGGAAACTGACCGCTTCCAGCCGCCGCACGAGCGGAAGATTCGCCTGCTGTCGCTCCGCTTGCATCCGCGCCATCAACTCCGGTAATCGCCGTTGATCGCGA
Source organism: Ciceribacter thiooxidans (assembly GCF_014126615.1). Lineage (NCBI taxonomy): Bacteria > Pseudomonadati > Pseudomonadota > Alphaproteobacteria > Hyphomicrobiales > Rhizobiaceae > Ciceribacter > Ciceribacter thiooxidans. The sequence goes on along the minus strand of NZ_CP059896.1, from coordinate 207,526 downwards.
CATATTCCTTTGTGAGATCGCACGTCCAGACGGTCGCCTGGCCGCTGCCGAGACCGATATCGACCCGGATTGCGACATCGTTCTCCTTCATCACGGCGCTTGCAGCCGCTTCGGAGTAAGCGGGATCACGCTCGCCATTGACTGCCACGCGAACATCGCCGAACCAGATGGCGAGCCGGTCACGATCGGCCATTTCACCGGATTTGCCGACAGCCATGACCACGCGGCCCCAGTTCGCATCTTCACCGGCAACCGCCGTCTTGACCAGCGGAGAGTTGGCGACCGACAGGCCGATGCGCTTCGCAGCAACGTCGTTCTCGGCGCCGGTGACGGTGATCGCGATCATCTTTCGGGCACCTTCGCCATCGCGGACCACCTGCAACGCCAGATCCTTGAGAAGGTCGTTGAGGGCAACCCTGAAGCCGGCAAGGCGGGCGTCGTCTGCAGATTCGACGCGCAGCTGTCCGTCCGCGGCGGCGGCGCCGGTCGCAAAAAGCATCAGCGTGTCCGAGGTCGAGGTGTCACTGTCGACCGTTACGGAATTGAACGTCGGTCCGACGCCGGCAGACAACAAAGCCTGCAGCGCAGGCGCTGCAATGTCCGCATCGGTGACCACGAAAGACAGCATCGTCGCCATGTCCGGCGCAATCATGCCGGCGCCCTTGGCGATGCCGTTGATCGTCACGTCGACACCATCGATTTTCGCCGTCCGGGTCGCCACCTTCGGATAGGTGTCGGTCGTCATGATCGCCTTGGCCGCTTCCAGCCAGAAATCGCCGGTCGCGCTCTTCGCCATGTCGCCGAGGACGCCGGAGAACTTGGTCGCATCGAGCGGCTCGCCGATGACGCCCGTGGAGGCGAGATAGATCTCATTCTCTCCGCATCCAAGCGCCGCGGCCGCCGACTTCGCGGTAAGCGTCGTCGCCTCCCTGCCCTTCATCCCCGTGAATGCATTCGCATTGCCGGAGTTGACGACCACGCCGAGTGCGACGCCATGAGAGAGATTCGAGCGGCAGAAATCGACCGGCGCCGACGGGCACTTCGATTTCGTGAATACGCCGGCAACCGCTGCGGGCTTGTCGAAGGCCATCAGAAGGACGTCGGTGCGGTTCTTGTACTTGATGCCGGCTGCCGCAGTCGCCATGCGGACACCTCTGACAGGCGGCATGACAGGGTAGGATTTGGGAGCAAGCGGGGAAACGGTGGCAGACATTTCTTTGCGGCCTGAATAATACGAAGCACAAAAGGGAAGGCCCGCGCTACCTGCGCGGGCCGAAAGACCATTGCCGCGATTACGGCTGCTTGTTCACGTCTTCATAGCCCTTGCGCAGGGTCTCATCGACGATCTCGACCTTCTGGTCGGCCTTCGCCTTGGCAATCAGTTCGAGATACTTGTCGCGCATGACGAGTTGGCGAACCTGCTGCGCGACATCTTCGTAGGCCGGCGGCGGCGCGTCGCGCTTGTCCTCGACCTTGATCACATGAAAGCCGAACTGTGTCTTGACCGGGGTCTTCGAGTAAGTGCCCTTCTCCATGGCGAACGCAGCCTGTTCGAATTCCGGTACCATCCGCCCCTTGGTGAAGTAACCGAGGTCGCCACCTTCCGACTTGTTCGGGTCAGTGGATTTCTCCTTCGCAAGCTCGACGAAATCCTTGCCCTTGTCGAGTTCGGCGATGACGGCCTTCGCCTCGTCTTCGGTCTTCACGAGGATGTGCCGTGCACGAACCTCTTCCTGCTTCGGGAGAGCGGCGATCTCCTTCTCGTAGCGTGCCTTGACCTCGTCGTCGGTTACGGCATCGACCACGTGCTTCTTGAAATACAGGTTATGGAGCTCCCGTTCGGCGATGAACTGCATGCGCTGCTGGTAGGCGGGGTCATCCTTCAGGCCCTCGGCCGTGGCGTTGCCTGCCAGAAGCTTGACGTCGATGGCGCTCGAAAGGGCGGCAACCTTCTTCTGCTCGTCCGGAAGCTGCGACAGCTGCGGATCGAGATTTGCCAGCGCAATATCGAGCTCGGATTGACGGATCTCGAGGTTGCCGACCTTCGCCACCAGGGCGTCCTCGGCAAAAGCAGGTACCTTAAGGCCCACGAGCGCCACGCATGCAGCAAGGGCAAGTTTATGATAGCGAGACATGACAGACCTTTCGAATAGGGTACCGCTTCAAACCGATTGAATCGGGCGAAAAGTTGTCGGATACGCCGGAAACCAACGCCTCCGCAGCAACCTGTCCCGTTGACATCATTCGACCCCCCTCTTATCTGTCACGCAACCTCGCGTCCAGTGAAGTTTCCGGTGGCGGCACTCCATTTCGTCCGTGATCGGGTGCCGGCGAGTGCGCACGCAATATGTGACGAAGTGTCAGAAAGGACCACGCTGATGGTCAGTCTTGGTGGGCTCGCCCGCAAACTGTTCGGCTCGGCAAACGATCGCCGTATCCGCTCCTACCAGCCGAAGGTCGCGGCGATAAACGCTCTCGAAGACAGCATGAAGGCTCTGGACGACGGAGCGCTTGCCGCCAAGACGGCAGAGTTCCGCGAACAGCTTGCCGCGGGCAAAAACCTCGAGGATCTTCTCGTCCCCGCTTTCGCAGTCGCCCGCGAAGCCGCACGCCGAACGCTCGGGCTGCGCCCGTTCGATGTTCAGCTCATCGGCGCGATGATCCTGAACGACAATTCCATCGCTGAAATGAAGACGGGTGAAGGCAAGACCCTCGTTGCGACGCTTGCCGTTTATCTGAATGCACTCGCAGGCAAGGGTGTTCACGTCGTTACCGTCAACGACTACCTCGCCAAGCGCGACTCGACGACGATGGGCAAGCTCTACAGCTTCCTCGGCATGACCACCGGCGTGATCGTGCACGGGCTGTCGGACGAGGAACGGCGGGCAGCCTACGCCTGCGACATCACCTACGCGACGAATAACGAACTCGGTTTCGATTATCTCCGCGACAACATGAAATACGAGCGCTCGCAGATGGTGCAGCGCGGCCATAACTACGCCATCGTCGACGAAGTGGACTCGATCCTGGTCGATGAAGCACGCACGCCGCTCATCATCTCCGGCCCGCTCGATGACCGCTCCGATCTATACACGACGATCGATGCCTTCATTCCGCTGTTGTCCGAGGAAGACTACGAGATCGACGAAAAGCAGCGCTCGGCGAATTTCTCCGAGGTCGGCACCGAGAAGCTGGAAAACCTGCTCCGGGAAGCCAACCTTCTGAAGGGTGCTTCGCTGTACGACGTCGAAAACGTCGCGATCGTCCATCATATCAACAATGCGCTGAAAGCGCACAAGCTCTTCACGCGCGACAAGGACTACATCGTCCGCAACGACGAGGTCGTCATCATCGACGAGTTCACCGGCCGAATGATGCCTGGCCGACGCTATTCGGAAGGACAGCACCAGGCGCTGGAAGCCAAGGAAAAGGTGCAGATCCAGCCCGAAAACCAGACCCTGGCCTCGATCACCTTCCAGAACTATTTCCGCATGTATGGCAAGCTTGCCGGCATGACCGGCACGGCGGCAACCGAAGCGGAAGAATTCGCCAATATCTACGGCCTCGACGTGGTCGAGGTTCCGACGAACCTCCCCATCCAGCGCGTAGACGAGGACGACGAGGTCTACCGGACCGCCGAGGAGAAGTTCCGGGCAATCATTGAAGAGATCAAGACGGCCAACGGACGCGGACAGCCGGTCCTTGTCGGCACTACCTCGATCGAGAAGTCGGAACTGCTTGCCGCCTTGCTGAAGCAATCCGGTTTTCAGGATTTCTCCGTGCTCAACGCGCGCTACCATGAGCAGGAAGCCTATATCGTCAGCCAGGCGGGCGTGCCGGGTGCGGTGACCATCGCAACGAACATGGCCGGCCGCGGCACCGACATCCAGCTCGGTGGCAACCTCGAGATGCGGATCGAGCGCGAAACGGCTGAGATGGAGGCCGGCCCGGAACGCGACGCCAAAGTCGCGGAAATCACGGACGAGGTCGCTCGGCTCAAGCAGAAGGCGCTTGAAGCGGGCGGCCTTTATGTCATCGCGAGCGAGCGGCACGAGAGCCGCCGCATCGACAATCAGCTGCGCGGTCGTTCCGGCCGCCAGGGCGACCCCGGCCGCTCCAAGTTCTATCTGTCGCTCCAGGATGACCTGATGCGCATCTTCGGTTCCGACCGGATGGACGGAATGCTGCAGAAGCTGGGGCTGAAGGAAGGCGAGGCGATCGTCCACCCCTGGATCAACAAGGCACTCGAGCGCGCGCAGAAGAAGGTCGAGGCGCGGAACTTCGATATCCGCAAAAATCTTCTGAAATACGACGACGTTCTAAACGACCAGCGTAAGGTCATCTTCGAGCAGCGTATTGAGCTCATGGATTCTCCGGATGTCTCGGCAACCATCGCCGACATGCGCAATGACGTCATCGAGTCGCTTGTAAGTCTCCACATTCCCGAACGGGCCTATGCCGAGCAATGGGACACGGCAGGCCTCAAGGCGGCCGTTGCACAGCTCCTCAATCTCGACCTTCCGATCGAGGAATGGGGGAAAGAGGAAGGCATCGCTGACGACGATATCCTCGCACGTATTACCGACGCCGCGGACAAGGCTGTCGCCGACAAGGCCGAACGTTTCGGTCCAGAGATCATGCATTATGTCGAACGCTCCGTGGTGCTCCAGACGATCGACCAGCTCTGGCGCGAGCATATTGTCAATCTCGACCATCTGCGTTCTGTGGTCGGTTTCCGCGGCTACGCCCAGCGTGATCCGCTGCAGGAATATAAGGCCGAGGCCTTCGAACTCTTCCAGGCACTGCTTGCAAATCTCCGCGAAGCCGTAACGACGCAGATGATGCGGGTCGAACTGGTGCGTGAAGCGCCGCCGCCGTCGGTTCCCGAGATGGAAGGCCATCATATCGACGCGACGACCGGCGAGGACGACTTCAACGAGGGCGGCTCTGCAGGCGCCCTCCTGGCGGCGCCCGACTACGTGGCTCCGGAAAACCGCGATCCCAAGGACCCATCCACTTGGGGTAAGGTCGGTCGCAACGAGGCGTGCCCTTGCGGCTCGGGAAAGAAGTACAAGCATTGCCACGGCGCCTTCGAACAGGCGTAAGAGGCAGGAACAAAAACTCTGGAAGGCGGCTCTCGGGCCGCCTTTCTGCATTATGGCGAGACACCCGTGCGCGACGGAGGAACCGTTTTTTAACCCTGACTAGGCACAATGCGCCGGTCAGTATTGCGTCATCGGTGAGTATAGCGTGTCGATCCCGGCAGTGATCCAGTTTGCGGAAAAAGTACTGCCGAGCAGCCTGCATCCGGCGTTCAGGCGGCTGGAGAGCGTGCTGCTGAGCGACGACGACAACGCCCAGTCCCGGCGCAAGGCGCTCATCGCCTTTGCGATCCGCGTCGTCAGCGCCGCGATTGCCCTTGTTTCCCAGATCATCCAGGCCCGGATCATGGGTGAGTTCGAATACGGCATATTCGTTTTCGTGTGGGTTCTGGTCGTGCTCGCCGGCAATCTCTCCTGCCTCGGCTTCCACGCGACGATCATCCGTTTCCTGCCACAGTACCAGGCGCTGGGCGAGTATGACAGCATCCGTGGGCTGACCCACACTGCGCGGCGCTTCTCGATGTTCATGGCAAGCCTGCTTGCCATCGCCGGCATCCTGCTCCTGCAGTTTGCGGGCGAACGGATCGAAACCTATTATGTCATGCCGCTGATCTTCGGCCTCGCCACCCTGCCGATGATTGCTTTGGGGGACGTCCTCGAAGGCACCGCCCGTGCCAACCACTGGACCATCGGAGCCCTGAGCCCGACCTATCTCATCCGTCCGACCCTTATCCTGCTCTTCATGGTGGTCGCAGTTCTCTTCGGCGCGCCGCACACGGCGACCACGGCCATGCAGGCAGCATTACTTGCCACCTATGTCACCTCCCTCTGCCAGTTCGCGGTTATCGAGTGGAGATTGCGGAAACGCTTCGTGTTCAATACGGCAAAGATTGACTTTCTCGTTTGGTTTAAGGTTGCAATCCCGATCTTCCTGATCGAGGGATTTTCCTTTCTCCTGACCAACTCGGATGTGGTCATCGTCGGTCTCTACCTCGATCCGGAACAGGTTGCCGTCTATTTCGCCGCGTCCAAGACCATGGCGCTCGTGCAGTTCGTCTATTTCGCCATAAAGACGGTCGTGGCGCCAAGGTTCTCGGCCATGATGGCGCAGTCGGACATACGGCAACTCGCGGTCTTCGCCGGCAACACCGTTCGCTGGAGCTTCTGGCCGTCGCTTCTGATGGGTTGCGCCGTGTTACTCTTCGGAAGGTTTCTTCTGATGCTATTCGGCGAGGCATTCACCTCCGGCTACGTCCTCATGGCGATCCTCCTCGCGGGCATCCTCTCGAAGGCGGTGGTCGGGCCCGGAGAAGTGCTGCTGACGATGGCCGGCCGGCAAGGCCTTTGTGTGTGGCTTTACGTGATCGCGCTCACGACAAACATCGCATTGAATGTTATTCTGATCCCGCTCTTCGGCTTGGTGGGTGCGGCTTCTGCCACTGCCGCGGCCATGATGGTCGAAGCGCTTCTCCTCCATGTCGCCGTGCGCACTTCGCTCGGTATCGTACTTTTCGCATTCGCCAATCCTCTGGCAATCCTGGACAGAACAAGGCCGTCACGATCATGATGCAGCCGCCGATCTTCAACGACAGCAAGAATGGTCCCGACAGCGTCCCTCCCGGGACACTCTCCGTGGACGGACGTCCGGGCGTCGCCGCCGACGTGCGTGTCGCTGTCGGACGCCCGGGACGCCACCTTGCGCTCTACCCCGGCCGCATGGGCTACGATCTGCAGGAAGAACTGGACTTCCTCACCTATCGAGCCATGGAACCCAATGTCTTTTTCGCTGCCCGCTTCCTTGCGCCGGCGATGCCACGGCTTGAGGATCGGCAGATCCGCATCGCCATCATTCGCGACGAGGTTGGCGCGCGTAGCCGCATGCGCCTGTTGATGCCGTTCTCCATCGAGAAGCCGGGCTTCTCCGTCGGCCCTTCGATCATCCGGGTCTGGGCCAACGACTTCGGTCCGCTCGGAACGCCGCTCGTCGACACGGAGGATGCTGCGGAGACGATTGACAACCTCTTCGAGGCGCTCGCCGCTCAGGAGGCAAAACTCCCCGGAGTCCTCGTCCTGCCCAGCCTTCGCGTCAACGGCCCGTTTGCCAAGCTTGCGAGAGCGCTGGCTCTCAGCCGGGACCTGCCCCTGACGATCACCAATCCTTCCGAGCGCCCGATGCTCGAGAGCTATGAGGACGGCAACACCTACCTCAGGAATGCTATCTCCCGTGGTCACCTGAAGGACATCCGCCGGCAGCGCCGGTTGCTCGCCCAGGAGGGCGAACTTCTCTACGATGTCGCCCGACAGCCCGAAGAGATCCGGCTGCGCATGGAGGAGTTCCTGTCGCTCGAGGCAAAGGGCTGGAAAGGGAAAAAACGGACGGCGCTCCTGAACGATCGTTATCGTTCCGCCTTCGCGCGTGAAGCCATCAGCAACCTTGCCGAGGTCGACGCTGTGCGCATTCACACTCTCGACCTCGACGGCAAAGCGGTCGCCTCGATGATCGTCTTCATCATGGCCGGCGAGGCCTACACCTGGAAAACCACGTTCGACGAGGATTATGCCCGCTTCTCACCCGGCAAATTGCTTGCCGCGGACCTGACCGTCTGGCACCTGGAAGACGCCAACATCGTGCGCACGGATTCCTCCACCGAGGCCGAGCAGACCATGCTGCACCGCATGTGGCGGGAACGTGAGGAGATGGCGACGGTGGTCATCGGTCTCAACCGCAACTCCGACCGTGACGTCCGGCAGGTGGCGACGCAACTTCATCTTTACAGAAATACCCGCAATCTCGCACGGATGCTGCGCGACAAGATCCTGTCGCGCCGATTTGGTGATCGCTGAGGCGCCTTATTCCGCAGCGAAACCAGCGATGTCCTGCTCACGCAGAAGCCGCCGGATCACCTTGCCCGACGTCGTCAGCGGCAACTCGTCCACGAAGGTGACCTCGCGGGGATATTCGTGCATCGACAAACGCTGCTTGACCCACAAGCGAAGATCGGCTGCCAACTCTGGACCCGGGACATGACCGGGCCTGAGAACGACAAAGGCCTTGACGATCTCCGTGCGCAGCGGATCCGGCTTGCCGATCACGGCCGCGAGCTGGACGGCGGGATGCCCGAGGAGGCAATCCTCGATCTCGCTGGGACCGATCCGGTATCCGGATGAGGTGATGACATCGTCATCACGACCGAGAAAAAAGAAATAACCCTCTTCATCTATCCGGCCCATGTCGCCGGTCGTCATCCACTCGCCAACGAACTTGGCCGCGGTCGCTTCCGGCTTCTGCCAGTATTCGAGAAACATCACCGGATCCGGACGGCGGACCGCAATCTGCCCGGCCGCGCCGGCCGGAAGAACGTTTCCTTCCGGATCGATGATTGCAACATCATGACCAGGCACCGGCCGTCCGATTGCACCGGCCTTGCTGATTCCGAGATGAGCCGCCGACGAGAGAACGAAGTTACACTCCGTCTGGCCGTAGAACTCGTTGGGCACGATCCCGAGCGCCGACTTCACCCACTCGTAGGTCTCTCGTCCGAGAGCTTCGCCCGCACTGCCGATACTCCGCAGAACAAGATCGTATCTGTCTCGCGGATTCTCGACCGCCTTCATCAGCCGCAGGGCGGTTGGCGGAATGAAGGCGTTGCGCACCTTCATCTCCGCCATGATGCGGAACGCCATGTGCGGGTCGAATTTCTGCGCGAGCGACGAAACCACCGGTATCCCGAGAAGCAGCGCCGGCAGCAGGGCGTTCAGCAGGCCTCCAGCCCAGGCCCAGTCCGCCGGCGTCCACATCTTGTCTCCCGGCTGCGGTGGAAACGCGTGCGCCATTTGAAAACCCGGCATATGCCCAGCAAGAACACGGTGACCGTGCAGGGCACCCTTTGGCGACCCGGTTGTCCCAGACGTGAAGATCATCATCGCAGGCTTGTCTGGACCACTCGCCAGAACCTCGAAGACGGGGGGGTGATCGTCGATCAGCTGGGCGAAGGAAAGGGTCGGGGCACCACCCTCGTCGATCGAGATCACGTGCTTGAGTTCAGGCAGGCGCCCGCGTATCGGCGCGAGGCGCAAAAGGCCGAAATTGTTGGTAACCACCACCTTGGCGCCGGACACCTGGAGACGAAATTCGAGCGCCTCTTCACCGAAGAGAAGAGCCAGCGGCAGTGCGATCGCACCGACCTTGTAAATCGAGACATGAGCGACAACCGTCTCGAAGGACTGCGGTAGCAACAGCGCCACGCGGTCGCCCATAGAGACGCCGAGCGAATGCAGGGCGTGGGCAAAGGCTGCGGAACGCTCGGAAAGCTCTCGATAGGTCATCGATTGATGATTGCCGTCGGGGCTGAAGTGTTCCAGACAGACCCGCTCGGGGTCGCGCGCCGCCCAGTCATCGCTGACGGCGCGTCCAATATTGAAGTCCCCGGGTATCTTCCAGGAGAAGTCGCGGAGGATGCTTTCGTAAGAACTGCTTGCTGGCAGAAACATGCCGGTATCCCGTCTCACATCGGGAACTGCTAGCATTCGTTTCGCACATGCACAACGAGAAAGGCGGACCGTTGCACCGGACCGCCGGCTGGGCAGATCGTCCGGCCGAATTGTTGCCGAATTTCGCCTGACCTACACAAGCGCGGCGAAATTCAATGGTCCATCCGGCCTGAAAGTGAATGGTGCCCCATGCCGGAATCGAACCAGCACTCCTTTCGGAACTCGATTTTGAGTCGAGCGCGTCTACCAGTTCCGCCAATGGGGCACAGAAGCGTCATACCTCAGTAGAACAGCGCCGGACTATACGAAGCAGGCCGAGGCGGTCAACGCCTTTTTCGCCAAAGCTGTTCACGGGAATGTTTACGGGCGAGATGATGCGCCGCAATGTGGAGGCATTTACAGCTTAGGCACACTTGCATAAAACCGCTCGATCCGAGGATCAGGAAACCGCGAATGCTGCGTCGCCTCTACGATTGGACCATGTCGCTGGCGGCAACACGCCATGCGGAGAAAGCCCTGTTCGGCGTCTCCTTTGCCGAAAGCTCTTTCTTCCCTATTCCACCGGACGTTCTGCTGATCCCGATGGTGGTCGCCAAGCCGACGCACTGGATTCGGCTCGCCCTCGTCAGCACCTTCGCTTCCGTGCTCGGCGCGGTTGTCGGTTATGCGATCGGCATGTTCCTCTACGAGCTTGTCGGCCAGCCTATCCTGGCCCTCTACGGCGCGGAAAACTCATTCAACCGGATCGCCGAATGGTACAACACCTGGGGCGGCTGGGGCGTGCTTTTTGCTGCAATCACTCCTTTCCCTTACAAGGTACTGACCATCTTTTCCGGAGCGACAGGACTTAATTTCTTCGTCTTCATGGTGGTCAGCATTATCGGCCGTTCGGCGCGCTTCTTCCTGGTCGCCTGGTTGCTCGGTCGCTACGGCGAACCGATCCGCGTCTTCATCGAAAAATATCTCGGTCTTCTTTTCACCCTGTTCATGGCGCTGCTTCTGGGTGGCTTCTACCTGGTGAAATTCGCCTTCTGACGGAATCGAACAATGAATACTTCTGCCTCGCTCGCACGCTCCGAAACAGCAATCGCCGCGATTCTGACCCTCGGAATGGCTTTCGTCGTCGGCTCCGCGCTCGCCTTCGAGCATATCGGCGGCTACATTCCGTGTGCCCTCTGCCTTCTCCAGCGAAATCCCTACTATATCGGCATTCCCGTCGGAATTCTGGCGGTACTGGCGGGTGTCCTGAACCTGCCGTCCTGGATCACGCGCAGCCTGCTTGCGATCATCATGATCCTGATGATCGTCGGCGGCGGCCTCGGTGTCTATCATTCCGGCGTCGAGTGGGGCTTCTGGGAAGGACCGGCAAGCTGTTCCGTCGGCGGAGCGGCTCCCGCCGCCGGCTCCGGTGACATCTTGAACCAGCTCAACAGCGTGAAGGGCCCGTCCTGCACAGAAGCTACGCTGCGCGTGCTCGGACTTTCCTTTGCAGGCTGGAACGTGGTCGGAAGCGCAATCCTTGCGGCGATCGCAGCGTGGGGTGTCTTCGGCAAGCGGCACTGACGGTCAGGGCTGCAATTCGGAGTCCCAGTAGAGGTAGTCGACCCAGCTTTCATGCAGATAGTTCGGCGGGAAGAGCCGGCCGTTGTTGTGCAGATCCTGCACCGTGGGACGGTATGGCTTCTGGGCCGGGAACATCTGCGCCTGTCTCGGCAGCTTGCTGCCCTTGCGGAGATTGCACGGCGAGCAGGCCGCGACGACGTTCTCCCACGTCGTCTCGCCGCCGTGGGCGCGCGGGATGACATGATCGAAGGTCAGGTCGTCGGTGGAGCCGCAGTACTGACACTCGAAACGATCACGCAGGAAGACGTTGAAGCGGGTAAATGCCGGATTGCGCGACGGCTGGACATAGGTCTTCAGGCTGACGACGCTCGGCACCCGCATCGAAAAGCTGGGGGAAGAAACCGAGTGTTCGTACTCCGCTATGATGTTGACGCGGTCAAGGAAGACTGCCTTGATCGCGTCCTGCCAGGACCATAGCGACAAGGGATAGTAACTCAGCGGTCTGTAGTCGGCATTCAGCACGAGCGCCGGCAAGGACTGGGGCGAGACTGCAATCGTCAAGGGCGTCTCCTGAGCGATTCGGCATCCACCCTTGTATATTAGGTCCGTTGTTACAGGATTGTGAAGCGGAATAACGCACCCGCTACAGAATGCGGCGTTTCGCCCAATGAGGAAGCAAGCCGGGTTGCAGGTCCCGTCAAACGGACGGAATGATGCCGGGAAGAGGCGCGGAGTCTCCCGCATAATATGCCCAGAAAAGCCGGGCGGCGACAGAGCGCCATGGCCGCCAGGCTTCCGCCATCAGGGCTACCGCACGCGTGGAGGGACGGTCGCTATGTCCGAAGGCCCTGCCGACTGCGATTCTCAGGGCGACATCGCCCGCTGGAAAGACATCTGGATGTCCGGCGCAGAACATGAGGTAGACTTCCGCCGTCCAAGGGCCGACGCCTCGATACGAGGTGAGGACACCGACGACCTCCTCCGCATCGCGGCCGGCGAAGGAGCCGAGGTCGAGTTCGCCGGCAACAACTGCCTCCGCAACCAGGCGTAACGTCTCGGCCTTCGCCCGCGACAGGCCGAGCCGCCCGACGGCGATCGGATCGAGCGACAGATAATTTTGTGCCGTCGGCACACCGGTCGCCCTGACGAGGCGTCCCCATATCGCGTCGGCACTGGCCCTCGACACCATCTGCGAAACGACGATCTGTGCGAGACCTGCAAACCCCGGCTCCAGGAGACGAAGTGGCAAGGCATCGACGGCACTCCGAAGCAGACGGAGACGGGGATCGATGCGGCACAATTCTGCAAGACCGTATTCGACGTCTTCCGCAGTCCGGATGATCCTCATTCGTCTACCTTGCTCCTCTTGGCGGCGGCGCACCGTTCGTGCCAGAAAAGAGCATGACCGTCGTCGACAATCAAAGGTCCGTCTTTCGCTTCGCCCCGAGCCCAAACGGGCGCCTTCATCTCGGCCATGCGCTCTCGGCTCTGCTCAATCAGGATATGGCAAGGGCTGCCGACGGACGGCTCCTGCTGAGGATCGAGGACATCGATCTATCCCGTTGCACGCCGGAATTCGAGACGGCAATCCTCGATGATCTGACCTGGTTGGGGGTCTCATGGGAAGAACCGGTGCGACGCCAATCCCAGCATCTCGGTGAGTATCGGCAGGCCCTGCAGAAACTGATCGATCTCGGTCTGGCCTACCCGGCATTCATGACACGCGGCGAGGTAAAGGCTTACGTCTTCGAGACCGAGCAACACGGCCGGCCTTGGCCGCGCGATCCGGACGGTGCGCCGATTTACCCACCAACCGACAGGGAACGGCTCGCGACCGACAGAGAGCGTCTTCTCGCCGACGGTTGTCGGCATGCCTGGCGTCTCGACATAGCGAAGGCGACGGCAAAACTCGGAAGAAGGCTGACCTGGACGGAGACGGGCCATGGGCCGAAGGGCCACATCGCCGCACGTCCGGAGGACTGGGGCGACATCGTCCTGTGGCGATCGGACGCGCCGTCGAGCTATCACCTGTCTGTCACCGTCGACGATGCGCTGCAGGGCGTTACCCATGTGGTCCGGGGACTCGATCTTTTCCACGCGACCGCCGTGCACAGGCTTCTGCAGGAACTGCTTGGACTGACCGCCCCCGTCTACCATCACCACCGGCTGGTCCTCGGCGCCGACGGCCGCAAACTCTCCAAGAGTGCGGGCGACACCGCTCTCGCGGCACTGAGGGCGCGGGGGTTGACGTCAGCCGACGTCCGACGGCTGGTCGGCCTTGCGTGAGCGGCGGCGGGCATTCGCCATGCGTCGGCCGGAGAGCACGTCGTACTTCAGGAGCGCGGCGTTGAATTCCGCGCCGATGATGAAGATTGCGCCGACCATGTAGAGAAAGACGAGCACCACCATGACCGACGCCAAACCGGCGTAGGTTGCTGCGTAATTGGCGAAGGTGGCGAGATAGGACGCGAAAGCCAGTGCTCCGACGAGCCACAGCACCAGAGTGAGCAGGACGCCGGGTGCGACATCCCTCAGCCGTCGGTGCCCGGCCGGCAACCCGAGGTGAAAGATCATCAGGCCGGCGGCAAGCAGGAACAGGGTTCCATATACCCTCCAGTTGGCGACGGTGACGAGGAAATCTTCCAGCAGCGGAAACCACTTGCTCGCGAAGGCGAGGGCAATAGGGACGGCAACGAGAAGCGCGCTGACGATCGCCAGGACCACGACCCCGCCGATCACATAGGCGAAGCTGACGAGGCGCGTGACATACCACGAGCGATCCTCCGTCACCCGGTAGGCGCGGTTGAGCGACACCCTCAACGCCTCGACCCCGTTGGATGCGAAGTAGGCAGCGGCCAACACCGAGATCGTGAGAAGGCCGCGCGGCACGGTGAGGACTTGCAGAACCTGTTCGGCAAGCGGCCTGGCAATGGCTTCTGGCCAGGTGTCGAAAATGAGGTGGATCGCCGTGTCGGCGAACGTATCGGCACCGAAAAAGCCCGCAACCGCGGTTCCAAAGATCAGGAAGGGAAAGACTGCGAGCAGTGCGGAGAGCGCCACGTGACTTGCCATCGCCCAGCCGTCATCCTCGGAAAAATGCTTCAGCGCATCGAAGCTCACCTTGTAGAGCATGCGCAGGAATGCTGGCATTTCGTCTCCCGATCGTCAGTGCCGGTTGTCACCCGAAAGCGAATATGGGAAACCTCCGCGGCATTGTACAGGAAACAATCCATGGCGAACCGCCCCTCGATCATCGTTACCGGCTGTTCCTCAGGTATCGGTGCTTACTGCGCGCGAGCACTGCGCGACGACGGATGGCGGGTCTTCGCGACCGTCCGCAAGCCGGCCGATCTCGTCCCCCTCGAAACCGCCGGGATCGAAGCCCTGTTGATGGACTACACCGACGGCCCGAGCATCGCCGCACTGGTACAGGAAGTCGAAAGAAGGACCGGCGGACGCATAGACGCACTCTTCAACAACGGCGCCTATGGCCAACCCGGCGCGGTCGAAGACTTGCCGACCGAAGCACTCCGGCGGCAGTTCGAGACGAATGTCTTCGGTTGGCATGAACTCACGCGCCGGATCGTTCCGCTCATGCGCCGGCAAGGACACGGCCGGATCGTACAGTGCTCCTCCATCCTCGGGATTCTGCCCTATCGTTTCCGTGGCGCCTACACGGCCTCGAAATACGCCCTGGAGGGGCTCAGCCTCACGCTGCGGATGGAAGTCGAAGGAAGCGGCATTCATGTGAGCCTGATCGAACCTGGCCCGATCGAATCGCGATTCACCGCAAACGCACTCGCCCACATACGTGAAAGCATCGATCTCGAAGGCTCTGTGCACGCCGAAGACTACCAGCGACAGCTTGCGCGACTCGACGGTTCAGGACCTGTCAATCGACACAAGCTTGGACCGGAGGCCGTCTACGCGGCCCTTAAGCACGCCTTGACCGCCAGGCGGCCGCGCCCGCATTATCTTGTCACGACACCCGCCCGGCAGGGCGCTATGCTCAAACGACTCCTTCCCGCCGATCTTTTCTACAAGCTGATGCGGTCGCTCAGCTGATACCAAGCCGAAGGGCCAAAGAGGAAAAATGTCCGCCTTCACAACAACACTCACGTTGATCATCATGGGCCTCGTCGTCGTCGTCCTGATCCGAGGTCTGGCGAACATGATGAAAGGCGGCAGCGGTAATCGTTCGAACCGGCTGATGCGCATGCGAATTCTGTTGCAGGCGGTGGCGATCGTACTCATCATGGTCACCCTCTGGCTGACGGGTGGCGGACGCTGACGGGAACTGGAAACATGGTCAGACTGAACAAGATCTATACCCGAACCGGCGACGACGGCACGACCGCTCTGGTCAGTGGCCCGCGCCGTCAAAAGCATGATCTGCGGGTCGAGGCCTACGGTACCGTCGACGAAACGAACTCGGCGATCGGCGTTGCACGGCTTCATACGGCGGCAACACCTGACCTCGACGCCATACTCATGCGCGTCCAGAACGACCTCTTCGATCTGGGCGCGGATCTCGCTGCACCGGAAACCGGCGAGGCACTGCCCTACGACCCCCTGCGGGTGATCGAGGAACAGGTTGCTCGTCTCGAGCACGAGATCGACCAGCTGAATGCCGGGCTCGATCCGCTGAAATCCTTCATCCTGCCGGGCGGGACGCCCGCAGCCGCTCATCTTCATCTCGCTCGCACGGTGGCGCGCCGCGCCGAACGGATCATGGTCGAGCTCTCGCGATGCGAAGGGGAGACGGTCGGTGCTCCGGCGCTCAAGTACGTCAACCGTCTTTCGGATTTCCTCTTCGTCGCCGCCCGGTTTGCAAACGCAGGCGGCAGGAACGACATTCTCTGGGTGCCGGGCAAGCACCGCTGACGCGATAAGGGCCGCCGATGTTCGTTCCCCTGCATGATCGCAACGGCCTGAAGCATATAAAGCGGCAATACGTGACCCACGGACTGATCGTTCTCAACATCGCGATCTGGCTCCTGACGGGTCCGTTGGCCACGGAAGACGTCGTTCAGGCAAGCGCCCTCGGTCTCGGCTTTATTCCGGCGGTGGTCTTCGGCAATGCAGTGCTCGATCCGTCCCTTGTTCTCGTCCCGAGCCTGCTCACGTCGATCACCTATGCCTTCCTGCATGGCAATGTCGTGCACCTTGCCACCAACATGCTGTTCCTCTGGGTGTTCGGCGACAATGTCGAGGACGCGCTCGGCCACGTCCGTTTCCTGCTCTTCTATCTTCTCTGCGCAGTCGCCGGCGCTTTCGCACATGGCGCACTGATACCCGCATCGCAAAGCCCGCTGATCGGTGCCTCCGGCGCGATCGCCGGCGTCGTCTCCGCCTATGTGCTGCTGCACCCGCGAGTCCGGATCTGGGTTCTCGTCCTCTTTCGTTTTCCCCTGCCGCTTCCGGCCTTCATACCGCTCCTCTTCTGGATCGGTCAGCAGTTCTGGATGCTCGGCCTCAGTCGGGACGACAACGTATCCTGGGGTGCCCATGTCGGAGGCATCGCCGCCGGCGCATTGCTTGTGGTCTTCATGCGACGCCCGGGAGTGCCTCTCTTCGATCGTGCAATCGTCACGCCGAAGGCGATAGAACAGCATTCCGCCGCGCCGACACCCGTGCAGGGCGACACACGAGACTCCATCGGGTGAAAGGTGTAGCAGAGTTAGTGTCGTGAAAGTTGACGTAAACGTAAACGTAACTTATTCATGCGGACAGATGCCACGAACCGGATACGGGACGTTGTGTTTGGAGAAAAAATGCGTATCGATGTCGCCAACCGACAATCGGAGGACCGCTTTCAGGCGCATTTTCCGGCGGAAAGCAGCGAAGGAAGGAACCCATGAAGATACTCGTGACCGTCAAGCGGGTCGTCGACTACAACGTCAAGATCCGTGTAAAGCCCGATGGATCGGGCGTCGAGCTCGCCAACGTGAAGATGTCGATGAACCCGTTCGACGAGATCGCGGTGGAAGAGGCTCTGCGCCTGAAGGAAGCCGGCAAGGCTTCGGAAATCGTCGTCGTCTCCATCGGTCCGGCCAAGGCCGAAGAAACGCTCCGCACCGGACTTGCCATGGGCGCCGATCGCGCCGTGCTGGTTGAGACCGACGATGCCGTCGAGCCGCTCGCCGTCGCCAAGATCCTGAAGGGCGTGATCGAAGCGGAACAGCCCGGCCTCGTCATCACCGGCAAGCAGGCGATCGACGATGATTCCAACCAGACCGGCCAGATGCTGTCGGCCCTCCTCGGCTGGCCCCAGGCGACATTCGCCTCCAAGGTCGAAATCGGTGACGGCTCAGCCAAAGTGACCCGCGAGGTCGATGGCGGCCTTCAGACGATCGAGGTCAAGCTGCCGGCCGTCGTCACGACGGACCTGCGCCTGAACGAACCGCGCTATGCCTCGCTGCCGAACATCATGAAGGCAAAGAAGAAGCCGCTCGACAAGAAGACCCCCGCGGACTTCGGCGTCGATACCACGCCGCGTCTCAAGGTGCTGAAGACCGAGGAGCCCGGCGGACGCAAGGCCGGCGTGAAGGTCAAGACAGTCGCCGAGCTGGTCGACAAGCTCAAGAACGAAGCCGGCGTGCTCTAACGGACCCGGAGAGGAGATTTATAACATGGCCATTCTTCTTCTGGCAGAACACGACAACGCAACCCTGTCCGACCAGACCGCCAAGGCTCTGACCGCCGCCGCCAAGATCGGCGGTGACGTCCACGTGCTCGTCGCCGGCTCCGGTGCGAAAGCTGCTGCCGATGCCGCGGCAAAGCTCTCCGGCGTCTCCAAGGTCCTGCTTGCCGACGATGCATCGCTTGCGAACAATCTGGCGGAACCGCTTGCGGCGCTCATCGTGTCGCTGGCGGGCAGCTACGACGCCATCGTGGCGCCTGCGACCTCGATCGGCAAGAACGTCATGCCGCGCGTCGCCGCACTGCTCGACGTCGCACAGATCTCGGAAATCATCGAGGTCGTTTCGTCCGACACCTTCAAGCGTCCGATTTATGCCGGCAACGCCATCCAGACGGTCCAGTCGGCGGACGCCAAGAAGGTCATCACCGTGCGCACGGCCTCCTTCACGGCCACCGGCGAAGGCGGATCGGCTTCCGTGGAAACGGTCGCGGCTGCCGCAAATCCCGGCCTCTCGACCTTCGTCGGCGATGCGCTTTCTTCCTCCGACCGTCCCGAACTCACCTCCGCGAAGATCATCATCTCCGGCGGTCGTGCGCTCGGCTCCTCGGAAAAGTTCAAGGAAGTGATCCTTCCGGTGGCCGACAAGCTCGGCGCCGCCGTCGGCGCCTCGCGTGCGGCGGTCGATGCCGGTTACGCGCCGAACGACTGGCAGGTCGGCCAGACCGGCAAGGTCGTTGCTCCGGAGCTCTACATCGCTTGCGGCATCTCCGGCGCCATCCAGCATCTCGCCGGCATGAAGGACTCGAAGGTGATCGTCGCCATCAACAAAGATGAAGAAGCTCCGATCTTCCAGGTCGCCGACTACGGCCTGGTCGGAGACCTCTTCGAGATTCTTCCCGAACTCGAAAAGGCGCTTTAACCGAAACCCATCCCTTCGCACTTGCGAAAGGACTGGAAAAATCGAGCAAGCACGTCTATCAGTTTTTGCCGGGTCGATACTATCGGCCCGGCAGATTCTTGTGGGACAGAGTGCGGCGAGGAGAGCGCGATGGGAACGGCAATCAAGAGCTTGGGCGTTGTAGGTGCAGGCCAGATGGGCTGCGGGATCGTTCAGGTCAGCGCGCTCGCCGGCTACAAGGTCACTGTCTACGATCTTTCGAGGGAAAGGATCGAGGCGGGTCTTGCGACCGTCAACGGCAACCTCGCCCGCCAGGTCAACAACGGCAAGCTCTCCGACGAGGACCGGAAGGCCGCCATGACGCGCATCTCCGGCACGACCGACATAAACGACCTCGCACCTGCGGACATGGTCATCGAAGCCGCAACCGAGGACGAAACGGTCAAGCGCAAGATCTTCGCCCAGATCTGCCCGGTGCTCAAACCGGAGGCCCTCCTCGCCACCAATACGTCGTCGCTCTCCATCACGAGACTTGCCGCCGCGACCGATCGCCCCGAGCGTTTCATGGGGATCCACTTCATGAACCCGGTTCCGGTGATGAAGCTGGTGGAACTCGTGCGCGGCATTGCTACCGATGAAACGACCTTCGCGACGGCGAAGGCCTTCGCTCAGTCGCTCGACAAGACGATCACGGTCGCTGAAGATTTTCCCGCATTCATCGTCAACCGCATCCTGCTGCCGATGATCAACGAGGCGATTTATACGCTTTACGAAGGTGTCGGCTCGGTGGAAGCGATCGACACCGCCATGCGGCTTGGCGCCAATCACCCGATGGGCCCGCTGCAGCTAGCGGACTTCATCGGCCTGGATACCTGTCTTTCCATCATGCAGGTCCTGCACGACGGTCTGGCCGACAGCAAGTATCGCCCCTGCCCGCTGCTGGTGAAATATGTCGAGGCCGGATGGCTCGGACGCAAGTCCGGTCGCGGATTCTACGACTATCGCGGCGAGACACCGATCCCGACACGTTGAGACCGGCCCGCCGGTCGGAAGATTTTTCAGAGCTTAACGGCGGCCGCAATCAGTGCCTGCGCGTCACCACTGTCCCACGCGGCTGGACCGTTCATGGAGCCCAGAAGGCATCCCTTTTCGTCGACCAGCAGAGTTACCGGCAATCCGAAGGCCAGCCCCTGCTTCTTCAGGGCATTGAAGACGCCCATCGTGTTGTCGCGATAAAGCCCGAGCTTGTCGACGCCCGTCTCGGCAAGAAAGGCCTTCGGCTTCTCGGCGTCACCAGTGTCGATGTTGACGGCCACGACCTCGAAGTCCTTGCCGCCCATTTTCTCCTGAAGACCATTCAACGCCGGCATTTCTTCACGACAGGGTATGCACCACGTGGCCCAGACGTTGAGGAGAACTGTCTTTCCGGCAAAGTCCTCAAGGGTCACGTCCCTTTCAGCTGCGTTCTTGAATGTCAGGCCGGCAACCGAACGTGGTTCCGTGACCGCGGTCATCGCGGCGACCTCCCCTTTCGTGACGGAGCCAAGGCCCGCCGCCCTGTCGACCGCCCCCTCGCACTGGCCCGTCTCCGCAGCAACCTCGCCATTGCCAGACATGGTCTGCTTCACGTATACCGCTGCCGCGCCGGCCAAAATGCCGGCAACCGCCGCAATCGCAACCAGTTTGGCGGAAGGAAGTCCGAGGGGTCTTTTTTCTGTCATCAACATCTCCGGGATGGGCACCAAATGGCCGAGGACACCAAGGACACGCTGACCTCCAACCAGATGTGGGGCGGACGTTTCGCCTCGGGGCCCGCGGCCATCATGGAGGAGATAAATGCCTCCATCGACTTCGACAAGAAGCTTTATGCCCAGGACATCCGCGGCTCAATAGCGCACGCGACCATGCTTGCCCATCAGGGCATCATCACGGCGGAAGACAAAGACAAGATCGTTCACGGACTGAACACGATCCTGTCAGAGATCGAAAGCGGCCGTTTCGAGTTCTCGCGCCGCCTCGAAGACATTCACATGAACGTGGAGGGCCGTCTTGCCGACTTGATCGGTCCCGCAGCGGGACGCCTTCACACAGCCCGTTCGCGCAATGACCAGGTGGCGCTCGATTTCCGTCTCTGGGTAAAGGAAGAACTGCAGAAGACGGAAAAGGCTTTGACCGCCCTCATCGACGCCTTCCTCGACAGAGCGGAAGAACATGCCGAGACGGTGATGCCCGGCTTCACCCACCTTCAGACAGCCCAGCCGGTCACCTTCGGCCACCACTGCATGGCCTACGTCGAAATGTTCGGCCGTGACCGGCAGCGCGTGCGGCACGCGATCGAGCACCTCGATGAAAGCCCCATTGGGGCCGCAGCGCTCGCCGGTACCGGTTACAACATCGACCGGCACATGACCGCCAAAGCGCTGGGCTTCCGCGAACCGACCCGCAACTCGATCGACACCGTGTCCGATCGCGACTTCGCACTCGAATTCCTCGCGATGGCCTCGATTACGGCCACGCATCTCTCGCGTCTGGCCGAGGAGATCGTGATCTGGTCCACGCCGCAGTTCGGCTTCGTCCGGCTTTCGGATGCCTTCTCGACGGGTTCGTCGATCATGCCGCAGAAGAAGAATCCGGACGCCGCCGAGCTCGTGCGCGCCAAGACGGGTCGGATCAACGGATCGCTCGTCGCACTCCTTACCGTAATGAAGGGCCTACCTCTCGCCTATTCGAAGGACATGCAGGAAGACAAGGAGCAGGTCTTCGATGCGGCAGAAAGCCTGGAGCTCGCCGTCGCGGCGATGACCGGTATGGTGCGCGACATGACCGTCCGGACGGACCGGATGAAGGCGGCGGCCGGCGCGGGCTACTCCACGGCAACCGACCTCGCCGACTGGCTGGTGCGGGAAGCCGGGCTGCCGTTCCGCGAGGCTCATCACGTGACCGGCCGCGCCGTGGCTCTCGCCGAGGCCAAGGGCTGCGATCTGGCAGAACTTTCACTCGACGAGTTGCAGGCGATCAACCCGGCGATCACAGCCGATGTCTTCGACGTGCTGACGGTGGAAGCCTCTGTCGCCAGCCGCAAGAGCTACGGTGGAACGGCCCCGAGCGAGGTGCGCAAGCAGATCGCCTGGTGGCGCCAGCGCAACTGATCACTGTCCTTTGCGTTGCCATCACGAGATTGAGGGTGCACAAGACCCCGCTTTTTCGATAGAGGCTAGATATTGGTTCTTCCGGTTGGGCAAAGTGATGGCTAGGGCGCTTCGAAACTTGTTCGTGACGATGGGTATGATGGCTGCGGCAGCCGTGACGCTTTCCGGCTGCGGCCGCAAGGCCGACCTCGACCCGCCGAACATGCCGGCTGCCGAACAGAACAGGCAGTCGACCAAACAGCAGGCCGCTGTTCCGGACGATCCCTTTGTGCTCGATCCTCTTCTCTGACAGGTCCCCGTCGTGAATCACTTCGAATATCGTGATGGCGTTCTATACGCCGAGAACGTCCCCGTTCCGGCAATTGCCGCCGCGGTCGGCACGCCCTTCTACTGCTACTCGACGGCGACCTTGGAGCGTCATTACCGGGTCTTCTCCAAGGCGTTCGAAGGCACCGACTCCATGGTCTGCTTCGCCATGAAGGCGAATTCGAACCAGGCCGTACTCAAGACACTCGGGCGCCTCGGCGCCGGCGTTGACGTGGTCTCGGAAGGCGAGCTGAGGCGTGCGCTGGCGGCCGGCATTCCGGGCGAACGCATCATGTTCTCCGGCGTCGGCAAGACGGTGCACGAGATGGATCTCGCGTTGGAAGCGGGGATCTACTGCTTCAACGTCGAATCCGAACCCGAACTCGAAGTGCTGAACCAGCGGGCACAGAAGGCCGGCAAGGTGGCGCATGTCTCGTTCCGGATTAATCCGGATGTCGACGCGCGGACGCACGCCAAGATTTCGACCGGCAAGAAAGAAAACAAGTTCGGCATCTCCTACGATCGCGCGCAGGCAGTTTACGCCCATGCCGCCTTGCTTCCCGGCATCAAGGTCACCGGTATCGACATGCATATCGGCAGCCAGATCACCGAGTTGCAGCCGTTCCAGGATGCCTTCCGCTTGCTGAAGGAACTGGTAGCGACGCTTCGTGCCGACGGACACGCGATCGACCACGTGGACATCGGCGGCGGTCTCGGCATCCCCTATCACGACGACAACAATCCGCCGCCGGAGCCGGACGCTTACGCGAGGATCGTTAAGGAGCAACTGAGTGACCTCGGATGCCGCATAGTCACCGAGCCCGGACGGCTGATCGTCGGCAACGCGGGTATCCTCGTGACCGAGGTCGTCTACGTGAAGGACGGCGGCGACAAGACCTTCGTTATCGTCGACGCTGCGATGAACGATCTCATCCGCCCGACGCTCTATGACGCGCACCACGAGATACGCCCCGTCGTGCTCTCCGCGGCCAGTGCGCCGAGGATCCGCGCCGACGTGGTCGGTCCTGTCTGCGAAACCGGGGATTATCTCGCACTTGATCGCGAAATGGCGATGCCCCGCAGCGGCGATCTGCTGGCAGTCGGCTCGGCCGGCGCCTATGGCGCCGTCCAGGCGGGCACCTACAACAGCCGGCGCCTGATCCCCGAGGTGCTCGTCAGGGGCGATGAATTCCACGTTATACGTCCGCGCCCGAGCTTCGAAGACCTGATCCGGCTCGATTCGCTTCCTGCTTGGCTCGACTGACACCACGAGAACGCCATTCCTGCGAAAATAGCGGGCAGCGGCGCTTTGCCCTCGTCTTCGCCACAAAGAATGCTATCCTTGGACCTCGCCAAGTCCGTGGCTGCAGAATTGTCGGCAGGACGATCGACGCCGAGTGAGAACCGTACGGATGAACGCTGCTCCGCCTGAACGAGAGAGCACGACACTTCCTGGAACCGATCTCAGGCTTGCGCGCCGCGTGCGCGCGAAGCGCGCAGTCGCGCGCCTCGTCCTCTTCATCGAACGCGTCATACCGCTTTTCCTCCCGGTGCTCGGCTTCGCGGCACTGTTCGTCTCTTTCGGCTGGCTCGGCCTCTACCGCATCTTTCCCGATTGGCTGCGTCTCGCCACGGTCTTCGTTCTCACATTCGGTTTCCTGGCATCCCTGTTGCATTTTGCGAAACTGCGGTGGCCACGGGCCGATGAGGCAGACCGACTGCTTGAGGAGCGAAATCATCTCCCGCATCAGCCTGTCGCCGCGCAGGATGACATTCCAGCCTTCGAAACACTGTTTGCGCGGGCGCTCTGGAGCGAACACCAAAGGCGCATGGCCGAGACGATCGCTTCTCTCGACGCCGGCACCCCACGCCCCGACATCGCGCGTCACGACCGGTTTGCGCTGCGGACCATCCCTGTCTTGCTCCTGGTGACGGCTTTCGCTTACTCCGGTTCCAACGGAGCCGGCACGATTGCCGACGCTTTCCGCTGGTCGACCGCCGGTGCGGCGGCCCCGGACCTCCGCATCGATGCCTGGATCACGCCGCCTGCCTATACTGGCAGGGCACCGGTTTTCCTGACCCGCCGCGACTCCGGCGAGGACCGCGGAGCACCTCCTGCGGTCAGCGTCCCCCGCCACTCCAGAATGACGATCCGGGTGAGCGGAGGCAGCGGCGAAGAACAGGTCAGCTTTCAGCCCGTGAAGGCGGTCGAGGCCGTGCCGCTCGGCGCAGGAAAGGCTGGTAACCCTGCCGGGGAACCGGCATCCGAAGCTGTCCAAGCGGTCGGACAGACCTACGAGGCGGAACTGACCGAAAGCGGCATGCTGGCCGTAGGGCCTAGCCGGTGGACCGTCGAGGTTACACCTGACCAACCGCCGCAGATTGCCTTCGACGGAACGCCGCGACGCAGCGTCAATGGCGCTCTCGAGATCGCCTTCAAGGGGCATGACGACTACGGCCTCGTCGACGCGCACGCCGAGATCGAGCCGACCGTGGCCAAACCCGACGCGACGCCGCTCTACCCGCTACCCGAATACAAACTCAATCTGCCACGCCGGAACCCGCGCGACCCGAAGGGCACATCGAGCAGGAACCTGACGGAGCACCCGTTGGCCGGACGGAAGGTAAAGATCACGCTGGTCGCCCGGGACGGTGCCGGTCAGACGGGACGTAGCGCTCCCTTCGAGATGACGTTGCCCTCGCGGGACTTCGCCAAGCCGCTTGCTGCAGCCGTCGCCGAGGAACGGCAGGTCTTCGCGCTGGATACCCGCGATCTTCCGAAGGCAATTGCGCTCAACGAAGCCTTGTCTGTCAGGGCGGATGAGACGATTCCGAATCTCACGCATTTTCTGCTGATCCAGTCGGCTCAGGCGCGGATGAAGCTCGCACGCACATCGGAGGATCTGAAGGGCACCGCCGACTATCTCTGGGAGATCGCTCTTGGAATTGACGACGGCGATCTCTCGCTGGCCGAACGAAAGCTGCGGGAGGCGCAGCAGGCACTGCAGGACGCGCTCGAACGCAACGCCCCTGATGAAGAGATCAAGAAACTCATGGACGAGCTTCGCGCCGCGATGCAGGACTTCATGAAAGCGATGGCCGAGCGGCAGCCCAATACCGGCTCGGAGAACCAGCAGCAATCGGCGCAAAACGTCCTGCGCCAGCGCGACCTGGAGAACATGCTGAACCAGATCGAGAATCTTGCCCGCTCAGGCAACCGTGATGCTGCGCAGGACATGTTGTCTCAATTGCAGCGGATGATGAACAATCTTCAGACCGCACGGCCGCAACAGGGCAACCAGCAGCAGAACAGCGAGGTGCAGCAGCAGATCGACAAGCTCGGCGAACTAATGCAGGAGCAGCAGAAACTCATGGAGCAGACCTTCAAGCTCGATCAGGCGCTGAAGGATCGCATGCAGCGTGGCGACCCCGGCGACGGTGAGGACGGCGAGCTCACCGAAGACCCCAGGCAGCAGCCGGGCGGCCAGCCCTCACCGACCGACAACATGACTGCTGAGCAGCTACGCGAGGCCCTGAAGAACCTGCGGGCACAACAGGATGCGCTCGGGCGCAAGCTCGGAGACCTGCAGAAAGGCCTGAGCGACTTGGGCGTGAAGCCGGGTGAAGGTTTTGGCCAAGCAGAACGTGAAATGCGCGGCGCTGGGGAAGCTCTGGGCCAGGGCCAGGGCGAACGGGCGGTGGAAGGACAGGGCAAGGCGCTCGAAGCGCTGCGCCAGGGTGCGCGCGACATGATGGGACAGATGATGCAGGCGATGCGCAACCAGGGTCAGGGCCAGGGAACGCAGCAGGGCAACCAGGCCGGGCGCGACCCGCTCGGGCGTCCGCGTCCGACCGACGGTCCGGAATTCGGCGACGACGTCAAAGTCCCGGACGAGATCGATGTCCAGCGAGCACGGGAGATCCTGGAGGCCATACGCCAGAAGCTCGGAGACAATCTCAGTCCCGAGCTGGAGCGACGCTATCTGGAACGATTGCTCGACGTACAATAGGACGTCGACGTCACGTTCTTAGACCGCAAGTGCCTGGGCGACCGCCTTACGAATGTCGAGAAGCGAGAACGGTTTATCGACCACATCGACCACCTTCGTCATCAGATCGTCAGCGCGCTCGCGCTGCTCGGCATAGCCGGTCATCAGCAATATCTTCAGGTCCGGAAATGCCGACGAGGCACGATGCGCGAGTTCGATGCCGTCCATCACCGGCATGCGGATATCGGATAGCAGGAGATCGAAAGCGCCGTCACCGAGTCTTTCCAAACCTTCGGCACCGTCGGCGGCCTCTGCGGTGTCATGCCCGTCGAGTCGCAGTGCACGGGCGACGAACGAGCGCAGCGAATCCTCGTCTTCCGTTATCAGAATCCTTGCCATGGGCATGCTCCCGTCATCCATTCATATCGCTGCAAGTCACCAGAGTTTCCTTTGCGATCGGTAAACGAAAACGACCGGTGACGGCGAGATGGTTAACAGGAACTTTGTAGAGGCGTGCTAGGCGTCGCCTTCCGCATCACCGGTCACGACACCGACGAAGGGCAGTTCGCGGAACGCATAGGCCACGTCCATACCGTAGCCGACGACGAAGTAATCCGGGCACTCGAACCCGACGTAGTCAGCCTCGAACACCTCCTTGCGCTTCACCTTCTTGTCCAGGAGAACCGCGATAGAGACGTTGCGAGCACCGCGCTCGTACATCAGCGTCTTGGCAAACAGCAGCGTGCGCCCCGATTCCAGAATGTCGTCGATCAGCAGGACGTTGCGACCATGAACGTCGCTGTCGATGTCCTTGATGATCCGCACCCCTTGGGACACGGTACCTGTGCCATAGCTGGACAGCGTGATGAACTCGACCTCAGGTGCAAGTCCGGCATCATGCAGTGCCCGAATGAGATCGGCAGCGAAGATGAAGGAGCCCTTGAGAATGGAGATGACCAGAAGGTCCTCGCAGGGGCCGTTGGCAATTTCCGCCGCGAGCTCACGGTTTCGCTCGGCAATCTGCTCGGCCGTGTACAGGGGCTCGATGTTCTTTCCGCGGACGACGGGCATACTTCACTCCATGAGATGGAAGACCGTCGGCGACATGGTCGTGCCGACATGCTTGCGGACCCGCGATAACACAATCAGATGCTGCGGGCATCCTCGTCCGCGAAAGAAAGCTTCAGTTCCGGCAATTTTCCACCGGGATGCCTGAGGCGTGCGGCAAGACCCCGGCTCTCTCCCGCACCGATAGATCCGATGGAGGTATCGATGAATGTACTGGCCACGACTTGCCCGCCGGAAAGCAGATCCGCCCGGACCCTCGGCATCGGTCGCTGTTTCGAACCATGGTTTTCGATGATCGCATTGACGAGCAGCACCTGCATGCCGTTTGCATCCTGGGGCGTCAGCGTGACATGCGTGATGTCGAGCGCAGCGGCGCGAACCGGCGAACTCCCCTCCGGAGAAGCCACCAGACCGGCGGCTGTGAAGACGGCGCCGAACACAAGCGCGACCAGCAACGCAAAGTTTCGGTCGGACAGCCGTCCGAGTGCTCCTTCTACACCGCCGAGGACGCTGTCAGCCAAGGCGGGAAAAAAGGACCGCTTTCGAGAAGCGGGGCTTATAGGCCGGTTATCGTGATTGTCGTTGCACCAGCTTTTGGTGCCTGCGGTGCGAATGTTCTTCGCGACGGTGACGAATTGTGCGTCGGCGATCTCTGTCACGGACGTGCGGCCCAGCGAGGTGCGTGCTCCTCGGGCGGGACGCTCCGGCGGCAGCAGGTCAATGGTCGCCTCGGCCGTCCGTCTGTGATTGCGGAATGCGCTCATCTTGCCCTCGCTGCGCGGCCCATCAAGGCGCCGCAAAACAGGCCATTGAAACGAATCCTCTCCAGTCGTAAATTTGAATGGTTAATGCTTCGCAAAGATCTGCCTGGAAGGCCGTCTTTCGACGCCAGTTTACCGTCTGTTAACCGAGCGCGTTAACAAGTCGCCAGAACTCGAGCACTGTCAGACCGGACCTGTCCGTTGATTCATTTCGAAAACGTCGGCCTGCGCTATGGAATGGGACCGGAGATCCTGAGGGATCTCACCTTCGACATCCCCAAGCGCTCCTTCCAGTTCCTGACCGGTCCCTCGGGCGCCGGCAAGACGACCCTATTGCGCCTGCTTTTCATGTCGCTACAGCCGACGCGCGGGTTGATCCGCAGCTTCGGTCGCGATGTGACGCAGATTCCGCGCAGCGAGCTGCCGATGCTGAGGCGGCGCGTCGGAATCGTCTTTCAGGATTTCCAGCTTCTCGACCACCTCACGACCTACGAGAACGTCGCTCTGCCCTTGAGAGTCCGGGGCAAGGACGAAGCCGCATATCGCAACGATGTCATCGAGCTCCTGAAATGGGTGGGCCTCGGTGAGCGCATCAACGTGTTGCCCCCGGTCCTCTCCGGCGGTGAAAAGCAGCGCGTAGCGATCGCCCGAGCACTGATCGACCGCCCCGAAATCCTGCTTGCCGACGAACCCACGGGGAATGTCGATCCACCGATGGCGCGGCGTCTGCTGAGCCTCTTTCTCGAGCTCAATCGCCTCGGCACAGCGGTCGTCATCGCGACGCATGATTTTGCATTGATGGACCAGATCGACGCACGCCGCATGATCCTCACCGATGGACGGCTGGAAATCTATGACTGATCCGCAAAGCCCGCTTCCCCGCAGCAAGCAGCCGCCGCGCCGGACGGAGATGCACGTCCGGCCCACTGCTCCGATCCTGCCGGCCTCCAACATACAGGGCAATGCTCTGATGGTGGTAATCGCCATCATGGCCTTTCTCGCCTGCCTGACGCTCGGCGCCGTCAGCATGGTGCGTGCGACGGCCGCCGGCTGGCAAAGCCAGATCTCGCGCGAGATCACGATCCAGATCAAGCCCGAGGACGGTCTAGACATGAATAAGGCACTGGTCCGCGCCCGCGACCTTGCCTTGACCTTCGTCGGCACCAGGGACGGCACGATCATGGACGACGACGCGACGGCCCGTCTCCTCGAACCCTGGCTCGGCAGCGGACTGGACATCAATGATCTTCCGGTACCGCGGCTCGTCATCATCACCATCGACGAGACACATCCGCCGGACTTCGCTGCCATGCGCGCGCTGCTCAAGGAGGAAGTACCGCAGGCCTTTCTGGACGATCACCGCACCTGGGTGGATCGCCTCGTCTCGATGGCGCGGACCACCGTCCTCGTCGGTTCGGGCATTCTGCTGCTCGTCTTCGTCGCCATGGTGCTGACCGTTGTCTTCGCGACTCGCGGAGCGCTCTCTGGTAATCGTCACATCATCGAGGTCCTGCATTTCGTGGGCGCAGAAGGCTCCTTCGTGGCGCAGGAATTTCAAAAGCATTTCCTGAAGATCAGCCTCAAGGGAGCTGCCGCGGGAGGTCTCGCGGCAGCAATGCTCTTTGCGCTGGCAAGCTACTGGCAGAGCCGCTCGCTCGCCACGCCCGAAAGCGACCAGACGGCGGCGCTCTTCGGCACCTTCAGCATCGGCGTCATGGGGTACCTGGGCATCTTCGCCACGATGATCGTCATTGCGTTGCTGACGACCCTGACCGCTCGCTTCACCGTTATCAGGACCATTTATGAAATCGATCTGATCCGCTCGGATCCGGCGCGCACGGACGGACTGATCAGCGACTGAGGAAAGTCTGTTGACTTGCCACAAAGCCGCCTGTTCGCCATGGCAAAAGGGCGGTATGCACAACATATGACGATGGGTCGGATGTCACGGATCACAGCAAGTCCGAAGATGCCGCGGCAGCGTCCCGCGCACGGCCTCTTCGCGCGGCGTGGACCGTTGCGTCGCATTCTGCGCTATGGCGGCATCGTCGCCATATTCGCCTGCGCCCTCGTCGTCGCTGGCTTCCTGCGCTTTGCCGATCATGTGACGACACTGAAACCGCCCGCGGATCCCCGCGCGGATGCGATCGTCGTCCTGACCGGCGGATATCAACGGATCGATCAGGCGGTCGACCTCCTCCGCCGCGGCTCGGGCAAACGCCTGCTCATCTCCGGGGTTCATCCGGCGACGACGCCATCCCAGATCCGGCGGATGACACAAAGTCCCAACGATCTCTTCGACTGCTGCGTCGACATTGGCTACCAGGCGCTCGACACGATCGGCAACGCCAACGAAATATCTCACTGGATCCATGACCGCGGCTACTCCCGGGTTCTCGTCGTAACCAACAACTACCATATGCCACGCAGCCTCATGGAGCTCCAACGTGTCGACCGCGCGACGGAATTCATCGCCTATCCGGTCGTGAATTCCGATCTCAAGACCACGAACTGGTTTGCGAACCCCAGCGTTCTACGCACACTGCTTGCAGAATACGGGAAGACCTTGGTTGCCTTCGCACGCGGTCTGGTGGGCTGGAGCATGGGAGACGGCCTGCGCTCGAGCGCGACGCTCGCCAGATCAGTCCAATGATAACGGCACCGGACGCTTTCTCTCGGAGCTGATTTCGTATAGGCACGTCGCAACCACGCCGCGGGAAGCCTTTCATGATCGCCTTGCGTTCCATTCTCTTCAATACTGCCTTCTATCTGAATCTCATCGTGCGGATGATCGTGCTTTCGCCGGTCTACTTCGTGATGCCGCGCAAGAAGGCATTCTCCATTCCGAAGAACTGGGCGCTGTCCTGCCATTGGCTGATGAAGACGATCGTCGGCACGACATTCACCATCGAAGGGCTCGAGAACATCCCGAAGGGCGGATACATCCTGGCACCGAAACATCAGTCGTTCTGGGACACCTTCGCCTTGCTGCCCTGGCTCGACGATCCGGTCTACATCCTGAAGCGAGAGCTTCTCTGGATTCCCCTCTTCGGCTGGTATGCGAAGAAGCAGCGGATGATCCCGGTGAACCGCGGCGCACGCGGCAAGGTCATGGCGGCCGTTATGGCACGGACCGCTGACGAAATGCGCAACGGCCGCCAGCTCATCATCTATCCGGAGGGAACGCGCCGCGCGCCCGGCGCGCATCCGGAATACAAATACGGTATCGCCCGGCTTTACCGCGATCTTCAGGTGCCGGTCGTACCGGTGGCGATGCATCCGGGTCTCTTCTGGCCGCGGCGCAAATTCCTTCGTTTCCCCGGCCACTTCAAAGTGCGTATCCTGCCTCCGATCGAACCCGGTCTCGATCCGGACGCATTCTTCGAGAGACTCATGCATGTCCTCGAAGCGGCAAGCGACGAGTTGCTGGTCGAGACCGCGAGAGAGAACCCGCATGTTCCGCTGCCACCGACGGCGAAGCACCGTCTCAAGGAACTCGAGAAGCAAGCGACGGAGACCGGCGAGCGCCGCTGAGGGGCGTCGGCGGCTCCACTGGACGCTCAGGCGGTCGGACGACTGATCGCCGCCAAAACCTGCTCCAACCAGTGGTCCCGAATGCCCATTTCCTGCAGATGGGCAACAGTATTTGCGACGTAGACCTGATTGGGACCGGATTGCCCGACTGCGTGGCGCACAGTGTCCGCGGCCTCGGCGACCGTCATCGCACCGGCATATTGCCGATGGCTGCGGTCCACTACATAGGTGACTGCCGAGATGGCGCGACCATCATCAAGCGCTATTGGCATCGAACGCTCGCGGTAGACATGGGTGACGAGTTCACGTTCGCGTAGATATTCGAGCGTAGCGCTCCACTCCGGCGGCGCGACACGAAAGGCCACGCCGCGGCAGGAGCCGCCACGATCGAGCCCCAGCACCAGACCGGGGCGCTCTTCGGTTCCCCGGTGCACCCATGAACGGACGCAGAGCGAGCGCCGATAGCCGAAGGCGCGACCCTGCACTCGCTCCTCGAAAGGGAAGCCCGGATTCCACATCAGCGATCCGTAGCCAAAGACCCAAAATTCGTCCATATCCGGCATCATCTCATTGTGTTCGAACTCTTCCCATCATGGAGTGCCCGATGGCATCGTCAACCCGATCCGGTCAGACAGCTGTGACGCGAAAAGTCGTCCTGCTCGGCGTACTCGTCGTCATCGCGGCAGCCGTCTATAGCGGAGGCTGGATGCTCGCCGCAACCGTGATGCGACAGCGCGTTTCGGAACTCCTCGACGGTCACAACGCCGCAGGCGCCGAGGTTCGTTGCAACGACATGGATATCCGTGGCTATCCCTTTCGAATTGGCCTCTTCTGCTCGTCCGTTACCGTCGACGACCGTTTCAACGGTGTCTCCGCGTCTCTCGGCGCGTTCCGCTCCGCAGCCCAGGTCTACGCGCCCAGTCACTTCGTCTGGGAGATGGATGGCCCGGCAGAACTGCGATCAGCCCTCGGCTTCTCCTTCTCAGCGGAATGGGAGAGGCTACACTCCAGCGTCAGCGCCTGGTTTGACGGCCTGTCTCGCTCGTCGCTGGTCACAGAGGGCTTGAAGGTCGATGTCACGACGGTGGCGAACGGTAATACCGCCACCATACGAAGCGACCATGGTGAGTTCCATATCCGGCGTAATGGAGAAGATCTTGATGCCGCCGCACTGGTGAAGAACACAAGCATTCTCATGCCGAACGCAACACCACTTGCTCTGCCGCCCGTCTCCGCCAGCTTCGACGTGACGATGCTCGGCAAGGCCGCCCTTCTCGATCCGGTACGGGATACGACTGCGGCCGAACTTTACGGGAGCAAGGGCGAAATCCGCCGACTTGTGATCGACCTCGGAGAAGGGCGCGTAATGACTGCCAACGGCCCTTTGTCTATCGGCGACGATGGCAATCTCTCGGGAAAGCTTCACCTCGAGCTTGAGAAGGTCGAGGGCTGGAAAGACGCACTCACGGTCGCCTTCCCCGAGTCCACGAACGATTTCGACAATGCAGCAAAGGTGCTGACGGCCGTTTTTGGAGGCAAGGATTCCGGATCCGTCGAATTGACCCTGCGTGAGGGCGTCGTTTCCGTCGGGATCATACCGATCGGTGTCCTGCCGGCGCTCTGAAGATCAGCTCTTCTTCTCGTCCAGGGCGTGTCGGCCGAAGTCGGGTGCGTCGACGTCTTGCCCCGCCTCCACGATCGAACGACGGATTGCCCGCGTGCGGGTGAAGAGCTCGAACAGCTTGTCGCCTTCGCCCCAACGGATGGCTCGCTGCAGGTAGGCGAGGTCTTCCGAAAACCGCGCAAGCATTTCGAGGATGGCGTCGCGGTTATGCAGGCAGACGTCGCGCCACATGGTGGGATCGGATGCAGCAAGGCGGGTAAAATCGCGGAAACCCGACGCGGAATACTTGATCACTTCCGATTCCGTAACCGTCTCCAGGTCGTCCGCCGTGCCGACGATGTTGTAGGCGATGATGTGCGGCAGATGGGAAACGATTGCGAGCACCTTGTCATGGTGCTGCGGGTCCATCTCGTCCACCCTGGATCCCAGCGCCTCCCAAAAGGCCCTGAGACGCGCGAGAGCGCCGGCGTCCGTTTCCGGAATTGGGGTCAGGATGCACCAGCGTCCCTTGAAAAGGCCGAGGAACCCCGCGTCAGGACCGGATTTTTCGGTGCCGGCGATCGGATGTCCGGGTATGAAGTGGATACCCGACGGCATGTGTGGGGCCATCTGCGCGATGACTGACGCCTTTGTCGACCCTACATCGGTGACCATCGCGCCGGGCTTCAGGTGCTGCGCGATCTGCCTTGCAACGCTCTCCGAGGCTCCTACCGGAACGGAGACGACAACGAGGTCTGCACCCTCGACCGCTTCGGCGGCGGAAAGCGTGTAATTGTCACCAAGTGCCAGTTCCTCGGCCCGCTTCAGCGTCTCCGCCGAGCGCGTCGAGATCACGATCTCGCGGGCCAATCCTTGATCCTTCACGTCCCGTGCGATGGAGGAGCCGATGAGACCTATGCCGATGAGCGCGATTTTGTCGAAATGCACGTCAGTCATCAAGCGCGCCCCATGAACTCACGGAGTGCGTCGATCACACCGAGATTGGCTTCTTCGCTGCCGATCGTCATCCTGAGCGAATTCGCAAACCCGTACCCTCGGACGGCACGCAGGATGTAGCCACGGCGGGTAAGGAAGTTATCTGCCTCTGTCGCCCGCTTGCCGTCCACATCCGGGAAATGAATGAGCACGAAATTGGCGACTGAAGGCGTGACATCAAGGCCAATCTCCGTCAGAGCCACCGCCACCTTCTCCAGCCAGAGCCGATTGTAGGTCACGGCCGTTTCCACGAACGCCTGGTCTCTGATCGCGGCAGCGCCTGCGGCGATCGCCGGGGCATTCAGATTGAAGGGACCACGCACGCGGTTCATCGCATCGATGATCTCCGTCGGGGCGTATATCCAGCCGATGCGCAGTGCTGCAAGCCCGTAGACCTTCGAAAAGGTGCGGGTCATGACGACGTTTCGATTGCCCGAAACAAGCTCTATGCCGGCTTCGTAATCGTTGCGGCGCACATACTCCGCATACGCTGCGTCAAGGACCAGAATGACATGCGCCGGCAATGCCGCCTGAAGGCGTCGGATTTCGCTGACCGGAACATAGGTTCCTGTCGGATTGCCGGGATTGGCGATAAAGACGATCTTCGTCTTCTCGGTGACGGCAGCTAGGATGGCGTCCACGTCAACGGTGCAATCCCGCTCCTTGACGACCACCGGGGTCGCGCCGGCGCCCATGATCTGGATCTTGTAGACGAGAAAACCGTGCTCTGTGATGATGCCCTCGTCGCCGGGACCGAGATAGACATGGCAGAGAAGCCCGAGCAACTCATCCGAGCCGTTGCCGCAGAGAATGTTCGCCATGTTCAGGCCATGGACCTCGGCGATCGCCTCGCGCAGCGCCGTTGCCTGCCCGTCAGGATAAAGCTCGAGATGGCCGGCGCTTTCCTTGAAGGCTTCGATCGCCCTCGGGCTAGGCCCGAGAGGCGTCTCGTTGGACGAAAGCTTGAACACACGCTCGACTCCCGGCGCATGCTCCTTGCCCGGCACATAGGCGGCAATATCGAGGATTCCGGGACGCGGCGTAGGCTTGGTCATGTCGCTGCTCGTCAGACTGCTGGCAAAGGTGAAAAATACCGCGCGGAGGCGTGGTCTTCGGGTTCAGAGCCATTAGAACGGAAACCAGCGTTTGTCGAGGGTTTGACGCCCGTCACCGAGCGCCTAGATGTCTGCCGGCATCCGGGCGGTGGGTACGCCGCGCGGCGCCAGCGCGGGAGCAAAGACACGGCGAGAGACACGCGCCTTCACCGGAAGGCCCTGGTACAGTCGCTTCTGAGCCTCGACGATGATGACCCCGGAGAAGGCCGGCCAGATGAAGCGACCGACCCGTTCGAAGTTCCGCCTGAGGCGCAGGACGGCTCTTATCTTCGACGGCGGGAAGAACAAGGCCTCCGCGCTCGCTCCGGGGGTGAAGTTCGTCTCTCGCAGCAAGGTCGTCAGCTGGCCGCGCGAATACGGGCGCCCGGAGCCGAACGGCGTATGTTCCATCCGCGCCCAGACGCCACGGCGGTTCGGCACCACGATCACCAGCCGACCGCCCGGCGCCAGCACGCGCCAGATCTCCTTGAGCGTCTCGCGCGGATCCTCGACGAATTCGAGAGAGTGCACCATCAGCACGCGATCGACGGAGGAATCCGGAAGCGGTAACTCCTCTTCGAAGACAAGCGCTGTAGCGGACGGTTCACCGACGGGCCAGTTTACCGCCCCTTGTCCAGCCGGCATGAAGGCAAAGGTCCGTTCCGTATCGGCCCGGAAACGGTCCAGGAACGGGACGCAGTAGCCGAGCCCCACGAGCCGCTCCTGCGGCAGGCGGCTCCAGAGCGACGCGAGCGCCATCGCGATCGAATGCTCGGCCATCCGCCCGAGGCGCGAATGATAGAACTGGCGGAGATCGACGATATCGACGTGCATGCGCAATTGATATCAGCCGCTGATTGGACTTCAAGGCCAAAGACGTTACATTCCGCGCGACGAAGCAGAGACGGGCGGATCCCATGAAAGCGTTGGAACTCGAAATCTTTCTTTGCCGCAGCGATAATTTCGGTGCCCTTCTCCACTGCCACGAGAGCAATCTGACGGCGTCGATCGACGCCCCCGAGTATGCTCCGATCGTCGCCATGGCGGATCGGCGAGGCTGGAACATCACTCACATTTTGACAACGCATCACCACGGAGATCATGTCGAGGCCAATCTCGCACTCAAGGACCGCTATCACTGCGAGATCATAGGGCCGCGCGACGAAGCCGTGGCCATCCCTGGCATAGACCGTGCGGTGGGTGATGGCGATTCGTTCGATTTCGGAGGCCATGTCGTTCAGGTGATCGAAACGCCTGGCCACACGGCCGGCCATGTCTGCTATCATCTTCCCGACAGCAAGCTGCTGTTCGCTGCAGACACCCTGTTTGCGCTCGGCTGTGGCCGGCTCTTCGAACGCCCGGCGGCCGACATGTGGCACTCTCTGCAGAAGCTTGCAGCGTTGCCCGACGAAACAGCTGTCTACTTCGGCCACGAGTACACACTGGCGAACGCCCGGTTTGCACTTACGATCGATCCAGACAACGAGCGCCTGAAAGCGCGAGCCAGCGAGATCGAGAGGCTGCGCGCTGAAGGCAAATTTACGATTCCGACGACCATGGGGCTGGAGAAGGAGACAAATCCATTCCTCCGGGCATCCGACCCGACGATCCGCCGCAATCTTCTTATGGAAGGCCGGACGAACGAAGAGGTCTTTGCCGAGATCCGCCGGCGCAAGGATCACTTCTGATGCGTGTCGAAGAGATCGTCGCGGAGCTCGAAATGCAGCCGCATCCGGAAGGCGGCTGGTATTCCGAAACCTTTCGCGATGCGGCTGACAAAGGCCGCGGCCACTCTACTGCGATCTACTACCTGTTGACGTCCGGCCAGCGATCCCATTGGCACCGCGTCAGGGACGCCGCGGAGGTTTGGCATTACTACGCCGGTGCTCCGCTGGCTCTTCATCATGCTGTCGATGGAGTCACCATTGAAACGATCCGCCTCGGTCCTGCGGTGCTGATGGGTGAACGACCGCAAGCGGTGATTCCGGCCAATCGCTGGCAGGCGGCCGAAAGCCTGGGAGAGTACACCCTGGTCGGTTGTACTGTTGCTCCGGGCTTCGATTTCTCCGCTTTCGAAATGGCGCCGCCCGATTGGTCACCGGGACAGGGCTAGAGGCTCGCTGCGGACCTTGCGAGCGCCCACGCCAGAATGCACTGGGCACTGAAATAACTGATCCAGACATAGTAGGAGGCAACACGGCTCAAGGCATGATCCGGCCTGAGCACGAACCGTTGCAGCGCGAGCACGGCATCCGAGCTCATGAACACGGCCGCGCCGAGAAAAACGGCCGGCGCCGGAACGAACAATGCAAGCAGTGCCATCCCGAGGATAACCACGCCATAGACGGACACCGCCACGCGATGCTGCCCGGCGTGCCTGCGCAGGAGTGGCAGAATGATGGCCATCGCGGCCACCGACGCCACGCCAGCGACAACTCTCCAGGCCTCGTCCGACAGGACCGACGGAGCCGCCATCGAAACGAAGAGAGCCCCATATGCGAGGTGGGCTGCAAGAAAGGACGCGAGACCGTTCCTGAACGCACCTTCTCCGTCGTGGGCAAGAAAGGCGTCGCC
Organism: Ciceribacter thiooxidans; assembly: GCF_014126615.1. Classification (NCBI taxonomy): domain Bacteria; kingdom Pseudomonadati; phylum Pseudomonadota; class Alphaproteobacteria; order Hyphomicrobiales; family Rhizobiaceae; genus Ciceribacter; species Ciceribacter thiooxidans. The sequence continues at coordinate 169,755 of NZ_CP059896.1, read as the reverse complement.
TGTCGCACTCAGAAGCAACGCCGCCAGCAGCAACACGGGTGCGTCGACGGACCAGGCAAATCCCGCGAGCAGCGTTACCGGCAGTGTCTTCAAGACCGTCCGCAGAACGCTTGACGGACGACTAAGAAAGGCGGTGTAGATCAGGCCGATTGCAATAGACGACAACAGCCAGACGGCGGACGAGATTTCCATCCTGCTGTACCGTCAATCAGCCACGAAGGCTGCGGAAGCGACGAATGTCACCGGCGAAAATACGAGAGCGTCCGTGAACATGATCAGCGTCGTTCTCGATCTCACCTATTCCCCCTTTGCGGGCGTTGGCGATCCCGCGGTGACTTCAGCCGTCGAATTTCACGGCCCTGATGTAAAGCGGCCCCATACGCGTCGGCACGCGGGCGTAGACCGGAGCATATACCTTGAGGAGCGCAGTCTTGGCAAACCAGATCTCCATGTCGGTGGCCCGGCGCAGGTATTCGATGTCCTTGCGCCCTTTGCGGAATCCCGATTTCGGCACATAGCGAATGGCGCAAACGATCGCCTCGCCTTCAACGTCACCAACGGAAAAGCGCGAGCTCCCTTTCGGAGAAAGGACGAGATCCATCCGGCTCTCGCCGTCGAAAATCGGCAGTGTCCTGCGGCAAACGTCCTGGCCGTCAGGCACGATCATGCCGCTGATCGGATCGAGCACCGACTTGAGATCACGATCGGTGACGTCGATCCAGTTGCGCGGCTTCCTTTTCGGCGTCGGGCTGATCTCGGCCTTGACGACGTCTCCGTTCCGATAACGCACGTCATAGGTCTGAACCTTGTTGTTGGACTTGTAGACAAGCGAATAGCGCGAAGCCTGCATCCGATCCCTCATCAGTACCCCGGAAACGCTGGTTTGGGCCGAGATCCTCGCGATGACGTCGACGATTCCGGCCGATCTGACATCGCCGGAAATGGTATAGCCGCTGCTGAGAACCTTCGTGACGAAGGAGGCATGCGCGATCGGCAGGATGCCGAGCGACACGTTGTATTCGGTCTCGTATCGAATGTCGCCGTCGGCTCCGGCGGGTGCAGCGAAAGCCATCGCTGCGAATGCAAACGTCAGGACACTCAGATAACGTTTCATGTAGCTTGGTCCGGCCCCTAAACTGAGCTGCGAGGGTAGAAGTCCCTTCGCGCAGGCTACCTTTGAACCAGAACATGGCAAGAAAATAGCATGCCGAGCGTACAATCGAGGGAATCTCCGCTGTCAGGCTTGACGTGCGCGGCCAGTCTGACTATAGAACCGCAACTTTCCAATCATGCCTAGTTGGATTGCGCACCGGTTTTCCGGCACCGATCCGATGGCCAAGAACAATAGGTGTATCATGTCCCGCAGTTGCGAATTGACCGGCAAGGGCGTCCAGTCGGGCCACAACGTGAGCCACGCGAACAACAAGACCAAGCGCAAGTTCCTGCCGAACCTGTGTGACGTCACCCTGATCTCGGACGCTCTCGGCCAGCGCTTCCGCCTGCGCGTTTCGGCGGCTGCCCTGCGTTCGGTCGAGCATCGCGGTGGCCTCGACGCCTTCCTGCTGAAGGCCGACGAGAAGGAACTGAGCATGCGCGCCCGCCTGCTGCGCCGCCAGATCGTCAAGAAGACCGCCGAAGCCGCGTAAGCGTCTTCGAGGCTGAAGGATCTTAAGGCTTGTGCGGCTTGCGCCGCTCAGGCCTTTTCCTTTTGAAAAAGAACAATCCTCCAACTGGTGGCATCACCCAGGATAAAAAAATGCAGATGACACGCTATATCCTCACCTACAGCCTGTTGATGACGGCCGTCGTGGTCGCATCGAACATCCTCGTCCAGTATCCGCTTTCCGGCGAGCTCGCAGGTATTCAGCTCGGCGACATCCTGACCTATGGTGCGTTCACCTATCCGGTCGCGTTCCTGGTCACCGACCTCACGAACCGCCAATTCGGTCCTGCAATCGCCCGCAAGGTCGTCTTCGTCGGCTTCCTCGTCGGTGTGGGACTTTCCTTCGCCACGTCACAGCCCCGCATCGCGATCGCGTCCGGATCGGCCTACCTCGTCGGGCAATTGCTGGATATCGCCGTCTTCAACAAGCTGCGCCGGATGACCTGGTGGAAAGCCCCGTTGTTCGGCTCGATCTTCGGCTCGGTGACGGATACAGTAATCTTCTTCTCCCTGTCCTTTGCCGCAATCTTCAGCCTCATTGGTCCGAATGACGACTTCGCAATTGGCTCGGCACCGGTCCTCGGTATCTTCGCCCTGGAGGCCCCGCGCTGGGTCTCGTGGGCGATCGGCGATTTCACGGTCAAGATGCTTGTGGGACTCGTCATGCTGCTGCCCTACGGAGCATTGATGAACACCATCCGCCCCATGGCTGCTCCGAAGAGCGTCTGACGGGCAAAACCCGAGCAAGAGATGGCCGCCGGCTGATGCCGCGCGGCCACTTTTCATTCGACGAGACGGAATTCCAGAAGCAGCGTTCGCTGCAGGAGCGAATGGTTGTCGTCCGACACCATAAAGAGATGCACGGAGCCATCCTCGGCCTGAACCGCGTCGATCCCCTCCATGTTGTCAATCTGGTAACCGAGATCCGCCTCAAGGATCGTGTCACCCTCGACGACGGCTCCGGGTTTCAATGCATCACCGGATACCCTCACGATGCGCATTCCGACGCCGTCGGCGAGATTGAAGCGGCGCTGGAGCAAGAGCAGGTCTCCGCCGGGAAGAAAAGTCCCATCCGTGACGTCGAAGTCGTCGCTCGTTCTCACGCGGAAGGCGCCACGCAATGGACCGTCGAGGATACCGGCAAGGCGGTATTCATCCCGATTGCGACTCTTCTCCGCCACAGCCACCAGAGCGCCTCCGAGAGGGCTTGCAAGCGGCGACAGCGCAAGTGTCTCCAATCCACCGTTGTTGCGCAGCTCATCAGTCGGGAACGGCAGGGGCAGGGATTCGCCGGGCAGTGCCGTCTCGAACTCGGAAAGCGGCGAGAAGACGGTAACGCGGTGACGCTGCTCATAGCTCACGACCACTTCGTCTCCACGGATCGCAAGGCTCTCCGCGTCGACAGACCATTTGTTCTGGTTGTAGCTACCGTCGACATCCCTCATAGACGTCAGCCACACGTCGTCCACGCCCGAGAGACGCCCTTCGCCGTCGCGCTGGATTTCGCCCTTCAGCCAGTGCCCCGTATCGAGCACGCCGACAAAATGCCGCCGATCCGGAAGAAAGCGGACAGAGGACCAGGCGCCGAACGCCATCTCGGCAGAGGACAATTCCAGTCCACCCAGAAATTCAAGTGACCCGAAACGCGTGGCATGCGACGCACGGTCGAAGAAGCGGATCGGCTCGCTCGCAACTGCGATGCGCTTGGGCTCCTCGGCCACGCCGTCATGAACCATGAGCGCCGCCCCGACAAAAAGGGCGGCACCGATCTGTACGAAGATTGAAGGTTTAGCCCGCACGGCGCAAGCGATCGCCCCGTGGGGCGCGGGATTTGTCCTCGAAAAGCGCCGCAAGCTGCTCGGTCATCGCACCCGCCAGCTCGTCGGCGTCGACGATGGTCACCGCACGGCTGTAGTACCGGGTGACGTCGTGCCCGATGCCGATCGCCAGCAGCTCGACGGGCGAACGGCTTTCGATCTGGTCGATGACGGCACGCAGATGCCGCTCCAGATAGTTGCCCGGATTGACCGACAGCGTCGAGTCGTCCACCGGCGCACCATCGGAAATCATCATCAGGATCTTTCGCTGCTCGCGGCGGCCGAGCAAGCGGCTATGCGCCCACATCAGCGCCTCGCCGTCGATATTCTCCTTGAGCAGACCCTCACGCATCATCAGGCCCAGATTGCGACGCGAACGGCGCCACGGTGCATCGGCTGACTTGTAGATGATATGACGGAGATCGTTGAGGCGACCCGGTGTCGGCGGCTTGCCGTTTGCGAGCCATTTCTCGCGGGACTGCCCGCCCTTCCAGGCCTTGGTCGTAAAGCCGAGAATCTCGACCTTGACACCGCAGCGCTCGAGTGTGCGCGCGAGGATGTCGGCGCAGGTCGCAGCCACGGTGATCGGGCGTCCACGCATCGAACCGGAATTATCGATGACCAGCGTTACGACGGTGTCGCGGAACTGCGTGTCGCGCTCCATCTTGAACGAGAGCGGCTGCATGGGGTCGATCACCATCCGCGTCAGGCGAGCAGTGTCGAGATAGCCTTCTTCGAGATCGAAGTCCCAGGAACGGTTCTGCTGCGCCATGAGGCGACGCTGCAGGCGGTTCGCAAGGCGTCCGACGGCACCCTGCAGATGCGCAAGCTGCTTGTCGAGGAAGGCACGCAACCGATCGAGTTCCGCCTCGTCGCAAAGCTCCTCGGCCGTTATGACTTCGTCGAATTCCGTTGTGTAGATCCGGTAATCGACCTTCTCGTTGAAATCGTCGAAGGGGCTCGCCGGACGACGCATTTCGCCGGGCGTTTCGGAATCATCGTCGCCCTCGTCCATCATCTCGTCTTCGGAGATCTCGGCGCCGTCCATCTCGCCTTCGTCCATCTGCTCCTGGGAGGCTTCACTCTCCTCCGCAGGCGCAGAGTCCTGCCCGGCTTCTTCCTCGGCGCTTTCCTGATCCTCTTCGCTGCTGCGCGGCTGGTCCTCGTCGGTCGTGTCGTCCTGCTCGCTCTCCTCGGACTCGTCGCCAAAGTCCTCGGCCATTTCCATCGCGCTGAGGATATGGCGCATGACTCTCGCGAACGCCTGCTGGTCGTTGATGGCGCTGCTCAGTCCTTCGAATTCGCTCGAAGCCTTCTCCTCGATAAAGGGACGCCAGAGATCGAGAACCTTGCCCGCACTTTCCGGCGGTTTCTCGCCCGTCAGCTTTTCCCGCACCAGCATGGCCATGGCTTCGGAGAGCGGGGCATCCTCCTGCCGGCTGACACCGGAAAAGTTCGCCTTGGCGTATTTCTCCGCATTCATCGTCTGGAGGTTCTCGGCCATGCCGCGCATCCGCAACGCGCCGATCGATTCGACGCGCGCCTGCTCGACGGCATCGAAAACCGCGCGGGCATCGACGCCCTGCGGCGCCATTGCGGTATGGACCTTCTGGTCATGGCAGGCGAGCCTCAGCGCCATGGAATCGCCCAGCCCGCGGGTCACCGCGAGCTCGTGCGCCGTCGGACGCTTGGAGAGTTCGGGCAGGCGCACGCGCTCGCCCGCGAGGCCCGGGCGCTCGTTGGCGAAGACCACCTCGACCTCGCCGTTGCCGGCCACCGAGCGGACACACCCGGTGATCGCCCGACGCAGCGGTTCCGTATCCGCCGCCGAGCCTGACTTCGCCCTGATATTGTCGCCCGGTCCTGCCATCGTCAGAATGCTTCCTTACGCACCGAGAACGATATTCGCGGCGCTCTCCTTCAGTTCGACGCCGAATGCGCGCTGGTACTGCTCCGCGACGAGATTACGCTCGAGTTCGTCGCACTTGTTGAGGAAGGTGACACGGAAGGCGAATGCGACGTCGCCGAAGATCTCCGCGTTCTCCGCCCAGGTGATCACGGTGCGCGGACTCATGACGGTCGAGAGATCGCCATTCATGAACGCCGAGCGGGTGAGATCGGCAAGCCGCACCATGCGCGAGACGGTCTCGCGACCCGCTTCGGTCGAGGCGAAACTCTTCACCTTGGCAAGCACGATATCGACTTCCTTGTCGTGCGGCAGATAGTTGAGCGTGGTCACGATCGACCAGCGGTCCATCTGTGCCTGGTTGATCTGCTGCGTGCCGTGATAAAGGCCCGTCGTGTCACCGAGGCCGACGGTATTGGCCGTCGCGAACAGACGGAATGCCGGATGAGGACGGATGACGCGGCTCTGGTCGAGGAGCGTCAGGCGACCGGACGATTCCAGAACCCGCTGAATCACAAACATCACGTCCGGACGACCGGCATCGTATTCGTCGAACACGAGCGCGACGTTGTGCTGGTAAGCCCACGGCAGAATGCCGTCCTTGAATTCGGTGATCTGCTTGCCGTCCTTCAGGACGATCGCGTCCTTGCCGACGAGGTCGATACGGCTGACATGGCTGTCGAGGTTGACGCGGACGCAAGGCCAGTTGAGACGCGCGGCGACCTGCTCGATGTGGGTCGACTTGCCCGTCCCGTGAAAACCCGACACCATCACGCGGCGGTTATGCGCAAAACCGGCAAGAATCGCCAGCGTCGTTTCGCGGTCAAACAGGTAGTCAGGGTCGAGGTCCGGCACGTAAGCGTCGCCGGTGCTGTAGGCCGGGACACGGATGTCACTGTCGATTCCGAACACTTCCCGGACCGAAATGGTCGTGTCAGGAAGATTGGACACATCAAGGTCAATTTTGCTCATCGTCTCTCCATGCCGGGCGGCGACGACCGGCTGCATATAGAATGCGTATTTCGTAGCGTTTTCGACTAACAGAAGCCAGACTGCTTTAGCAGTTGATACGCTTGGATAACAGCGCGAAAACGGTCCTCCGAGCCCCTATCGCCGCCATTTGCATCCGGGTGATGCTTTTTCACAAGCTCCTTGTAGCGGCTCTTGATCTGGCTCGCAGACGAGTTCTCCGGCAGGCCCAAGGTATCGAACGCCTTCGCGTCGAGACTCTTGAGTTTTCTGGCCTGCGGCTGAAAGCGCGCACCTGCGCCGCGGGACTGCCCGACAAACCCGAAGGGGTCCTTGACCTGCGAATGCGTGCCGGCCGTTCCGGACCGCAACGTCGAATGCAGCGGACTGTTCCGCGCCGCCTTGTTGACGCCGACCGTCCAGGTTGGACGATGGCCGGTGATCGCCTCCTTCTGGTAGCGGGCGATCTCGTTGTCCGACAAACCTGAGAAGTAGTTGTATCCTTTGTTGTATTCCTTCACGTGCTCGAAGCAGAACAGGAAAAACTGCCCCTCGGCATTGCGCCCAACCGGTGCGCGATGAACTCCAGCCTTCTCGCAGCCGTCCCACTGGCACGTCGGCGTGGCAGGACCGGCATCCTGCTCCTTCTTGCGATGGGTGCGGATGCGATCGAAGTATTTTGAGTCGAGGTTCATCATCGAATTATGGGGTTCCGCTTGCCTCGCGGCAAGAATTGACAAATCAGAATGTTCTTGGCTTTGTGAGGGCTTTTCGCTCTCGCAGCAAAGTCGGAGATAGCCTTAATGTCGGTCCGCTCAACAATCGAAGCCAAGCTCGTCGACGCCTTTCACCCCGAGCGCCTGGTGGTGCTCGACGAAAGCATGCAGCACGCCGGACATCAGCCCGGCATGACCGGATCCGGCGAGACGCACATGCGTATCCGTATCGTGGCCGACGCATTCTCCGGAATGAGCCGTGTCGCCCGCCACAGGGCCATTACCGACCTCCTGGCAGCGGAGTTCGACGCCGGCCTCCATGCCCTCGCCATAGAGGCTGCCGCTCCCGGCGAAGAGACACGCTGGTAAACGCAGACACAGCGACTTCGATCCGCGGCATTTCTCCGGGATCGCCGCCATTTCGCCGCCCACTTAAGAGCGGGAGGAGCCAGCGCGAGCGGTAAATCGGGCGCGACGGAAGGAACCGATTATCCTGGGTGTTTCTCCTGAAGGAAGCTGAACACCTCCGAGGCCGCGACATCATCGGCAACAAACGACTGGCCGATGCCGTGGGTCAGGATGAATGTGAGCTTGCCGCCCTTGACCTTCTTGTCCTGGGCGATCGCCTGCATCAATATATCGGTCGGAGGAAGCTCGCCTTCAATATCCCCCATCGTGGTCGGAAGGCCGACGGCTTTGAGATGGGCCGCTACTCGCTCGGCGTCATCCGGGCTCGCCAGGTTGAGTCGCGCAGAAAACTGATGCGCCAGCACCATACCGATCGCAACCCCCTCCCCGTGGACGAGACGCTTGCTGTCGTATCCGGTCGCCGCCTCGAGTGCGTGACCGAAGGTATGGCCGAGATTGAGCAGCGCGCGGCGACCGAGTTCGCGCTCGTCGGCAGCAACCACCTCTGCCTTCGCGCGGCAGCTCGTGGCAATCGCCTCGGCACGCGCCTCACCGCCGGAGAAGATATCCTTCCAGTTTCGTTCGAGCCAGTCGAAGAAGTCCGGTTTGTCGATCAGGCCGTACTTGACCACTTCGGCATAGCCGGCCCGGAATTCACGTTTGCTCAGACTGTTGAGAACCGCCGTATCCGCAAGCACGAGATCCGGCTGATAGAACACGCCGACGAGGTTCTTGCCCTGGCGGGTATTGATGCCGGTCTTGCCGCCGACGGAGGAGTCTACCTGCGCCAGAAGCGAGGTCGGAATCTGCACGAAACGAACACCCCGGCGAACGATCCCGGCGGCAAAGCCGGTCAGGTCGCCGATGACGCCGCCGCCGAGCGCGATGACGGCATCGTTGCGTTCGATCCGCGCCTCGAGAAGGACATCACAGACCCGCATCAGATGTTCGAAGCTCTTGGTCTTCTCGCCTGCTGGCAGGCTCAGCGACACGGCCTCGATCCCGTCGGTTTGCAGGCTGTCCATCAACGCGTCGAGATAGAGAGGGCCGACATGGTCATCGGTGATGATTGCGGCCTTGCGTCCCTTGATACGGGTAGATATCTCGCCACCCGCCCGCGCAATCAGGCCACTCCCGATCAGGATGTCGTAGGCCCGGTCACCGAGCGGCACATGAACGAGACGTTCAGAACTCTCAACTTCACTCATACTTATGGCCTTTGGTACAGTATTCCACGATCGCCGCGAGTACCTCGTCGACGATGATCTCCTTGCGCTCGTCCCGCGACTGGACGGTCATGTCGGCGAGCGCATAAACTGGATAGCGCTGGCTCATAAGGTTCTCGAGCGTCTGCTTCGGGTTTTCCGTCTTCAACAGAGGGCGATGGTCGCGCTTGTTGACCCGCTCCCATAGCACATCCAGGTCGGCCTTGAGCCAGAGCGAGATCCCGCCCCGTTCGATTTGCTTGCGCGTCTTTTCGTTGATGAAGGCGCCGCCACCGGTCGATATCACGCGCGGGCCGGTTCTCAGGAGACGTTTGATGACACGTGTCTCCAGTTCGCGAAACTCCCCTTCCCCATAAGCGGCAAAGAGTTCGCTGATCGTCATCCGCGAGACCCGTTCGATTTCGGCATCGGTGTCGACGAAGGGAAGGCCGAGCTGCGAGGCCGTCATACGACCGATCGCCGACTTCCCGGCGCCCATCAGTCCGACGAAGACCAAATTTCTGCGCCCGAGCGCTGCGCGGGCTCGCGCGCTCAGCGACGGGGCAACGGGTGGGGTCAAATCGGTCATCAGCCTGTTCGCGTCTCTTTTGAGAACGGTATTGACAAATGCGGGCCGAGCGTCAAGCCACAGCGACCGAAAGAGGCACCTCCACGGGCTTGCAACGTGTCCAAGCCCCCTTCATATAGAAAGGGCGCCCGCGGACGAGGGAGGAGCCGATGCCGACACTGTTCCGTTTCCTGTTCTTCTGCGCGACAATCGCCGCGATGATTTACGGAACAATGTACGCGCTCGTCCTGTTCGTGGAGCCGAAAGAGCGGGAGATCACGGTCCGGATTCCTTCCGAGCGGGTCAACCCGGCCCAAGAGTAGGCCGAGCCGAGACAAACAGGAAACTGCCCGTGTCCAATCTCAGCAAAGCACGTATCGAGGCGTTTCTGGAGATGATGAGCGCCGAACGGGGCGCTGCAGGCAACACGCTTGCCTCTTACGAGCACGACCTGGAGGATCTCTGGTCTTATCTTGCGCCGCGCAAGATAAGCGTGGTGGAGGCAAAATCCGCCGACCTCGCCGCCTATCTCGCCGATCTCGCGAAGCGAGGCTTCATGGAAACCTCTCAGGCGCGCCGTCTCTCGGCGATGCGCCAGTTCTACAAGTTTCTGTATGCCGAAGGCATCCGCACCGACGACCCAACCTCGATTCTTGATGCACCGAAGAAGGCGCGGGCACTTCCAAAAACACTTTCGGTCGATGACGTCGAAGGATTGCTGTCGCTCGCACAGCGGGAGAGCGAAATCGACGGACCCGAAAAACTGGCGAAATTGCGTATGCTCGCCCTGCTCGAGCTTCTCTACGCGACAGGCATGCGAGTGAGCGAGCTTGTCGCGCTGCCGGCGAAGGTGCTGGCCCAGGAGGGGCGTTTCCTGGTGATCCGCGGGAAGGGAGCGAAGGAACGGCTTGTGCCGCTGTCGCGTAGCGCGATCGCGGCAGTCCGGGCCTATGGCGACGAGCTGGCGCGTACGACGAAAGAAAGAGCGCAGAAGACTTCCTGGCTGTTTCCGGCCGCGAGCAAGGAAGGATATCTGCCGCGTCAGGTCTTCGCGCGTGACTTGAAAGGTCTGGCGGCCCGCGCCGGCCTCGACGCGGCGGCCATTTCTCCACACGTGCTGCGCCACGCCTTCGCCAGCCACCTCCTCGCCAACGGTGCAGACCTCCGCGTGGTTCAGGAGCTTCTCGGTCATTCGGACATCTCGACGACCCAAATCTACACACATGTGCTCGATGAACGCCTGCAGCAGCTGGTTCAGACGCATCACCCTCTTGCCAAAATGGCGAAAAACCACGATTAGGACCGGCAACGCCGGTGCCACGCGCCCTGAAGCAAGCGCATAACGATCGGAAAGCGTTTCAATGCATAACTATCTCGATTTCGAAAAGCCTATCTCCGACCTGGAAGGCAAGATCCACGAGCTGAAGAAGCTTGCGGAAGAAGATGAGAGCATCGACACGTCCGAGGAGATCGCTCGGCTCGAGGTTCGCGTACGTGAAGCGATGGAAGAAATCTACTCCAAGCTCAACGCCTGGCAGAAAACGCAGGTTGCCCGCCATCCGCAGCGTCCCCATTTCGTCGACTACGCCGCGAGACTCTTTACCGAATTCACACCGCTCGCCGGCGACCGCAAGTTCGCCGAGGACGCAGCGATCCAGGCTGGCTTCGCGCGGTTTCGCGGCGATCCGGTTGTCGTGATCGGCCAGGAAAAGGGCAACGACACCAAGTCACGTCTGAAGCACAACTTCGGCAGCGCCCGTCCGGAGGGATATCGCAAGGCGATCCGTATCATGGAAATGGCGGACCGCTTCGGGCTGCCCGTCGTGACGCTGATCGATACCGCCGGCGCCTATCCGGGCATCGGTGCAGAAGAACGCGGGCAGGCGGAAGCAATTGCGCGTTCCACCGAGACATGCCTTAACCTGCGCGTTCCGATCGTTTCGGTAGTGGTCGGCGAAGGCGGGTCGGGCGGCGCCATTGCGATCGCCACCGGCAATCGTGTCTACATGCTAGAGCACGCGATCTACTCGGTTATCTCTCCGGAAGGTGCCGCCTCCATCCTCTGGCGCGACTCGACCCGGGCCAAGGAAGCCGCGACAAACATGAAGATCACGGCCGAGGATCTGAAGGCATTGAACGTGGTCGACGGCATCATTCCGGAACCGATCGGCGGCGCACATCGCGACCCGGATGCAGTCATCGACCGCGCCGGCGACGTCATCGCCTCGGCGCTGGCTGATCTCGGTCGCCTGTCGGGCGACCGGCTACGGCAGGAACGCCGACAGAAGTTCCTCGATATCGGACGCTCGCTGTAACGGCCCTTCTGGAAGCCATAATCCTGCTCTTTTTGAGTGCTAGCGCCGACCGGTCGGCGCGGCGGGAAACGCAGTGATGGTTTACAATTTGTGAAGGTTGCGATCGTATATTAGGCGAGCGCGCGATAACCGGCGACGTCACCCCTTTTTCGAGATGAGAATCCCGAATGCGTTTGAAACCAACCGCTCTTCTGATGATTGCCCTCACGATCGGGCTTACAGGCTGCAACGATACGCTCGACAGCGTCGTTGACCCGTCGACCGTCAAAAACAAGGTCGAATACCAGCTGCCTTCGCGCGTCCTCGGCGAGATGAAGGCAAAGGGCATGGAGCGGAATTCGCCGATTGCCTTGCGCATCTTCAAGGAAGAGGGCGTTCTGGAAATCTGGAAGGCGAAGACGAACAACCGTTTCGACAAGATCGCGGAATACCAGATATGCGCGTGGTCGGGGCGCCTCGGCCCGAAGGTCAAGGAGGGCGACCGTCAAGCGCCCGAGGGCTTCTATCCGCTCTCGCCTTATCACCTGAATCCGAACTCGAAGTATTTCCTTGCGATCAACACGGGATACCCGAACCGCTACGACCAAGCGAACGGTCGCAACGGCACCAATCTCATGATTCACGGCGCATGTTCTTCGTCGGGCTGCTACTCGATGACGGATGCGCAGATCCTGGAGATCTATGCGTTTGCCCGCGACGCGTTCAAGGGCGGCCAGCAGACGATTCAGTTGCAGGCCTTCCCATTCCGCATGACGGCCGACAACATGGCGCGCCATCAACACAGCCCGTATTACGATTTCTGGAAGATGCTGAAGGTCGGCTACGACAATTTCGAAGTCACCAAACGTCCGCCTGAAGTCGGTGTATGCGACAAGAAATACGTCTTCAATCAGCAGGTCGAGGACGGTAAGACCCTCAACGCTATGGCTGCCTGCCCGCCGATGTCGGCACCCCCTGCGCTGCAGGTGGCGCTTGCGTCTTACAATACACAGTACGAGCGCGACTTCGCGAAGGCCTCCAAGAAATACGACGGCAAGATCTGGTACGACCCGACGGAGGCAGAGCGCAAGGCTCTCGTCGCCGAGATGCGCAAGGGTCACGACCTCGCCTATGCACCGACGGGCTCTGCGCTCAAGGCCGGGAAGCTGCTGAAGATCGAAGAATTTGAAAAGCTCGTTACGGAAAAGGACGCGGCAACAAAGCCAGGTACCGCACCCGCGGCAACCGCAGCTTCCGCTCGAGCTTCGGCGAAGACGGACGACGTCGCGCAAACGGCCAGCGTGCCCCTGCCGCAGGCGAACCCGCTCGCTCCGGCCGCGGTGGCGCCAGTTGCCGAGGAGCCCAAGAAGCCGTTCTGGAAGTTCTGGCAGAAGTGAGTGGCTCCGACGCGATCTACGACCTCAGGGGACTGAAATGTCCGCTGCCGGTGCTCAAGACTCGGCGGCGACTTTCCGTCATGGAAAGCGGTGCCGAGCTGTGGATCGAGACCACCGATCCGCTCGCCGTGATCGATATCCCCCACTTCTGCAGCGAAGGCGGACACGTGCTGCTGGCGAGCGAGAAACACGAAGCCAGCCACCGCTTTCACATTCGCAAGGGCTGAGAGCCGCCCCTACATGCGCATACCAGGAATGGCGAGTGGATTGTCCTCGAGCGCGGCGCGATCAGGCCTGTCGATTTGCGGTTTGCCCGTGAAGGCATCGAAGAGTTCCCGCACATATGTTTCCGGCAGGTCCCTGGCGATCACGACGAGCCGCGTGCGGCGATCGTTGGGGTCGGGCCACGAGGGCAACCGATAGGGCGGATGAAAGATGGCCTGGACACCATGCAGCACCAGCGGTCGGTCCGGCTGATCGGTCGTCCGCACGATGGCCTTCATTCGCAGAAGCTTCTCGCCGTGTGCCGACCGCAGGAGATCGACGAACATCTCCAGCGAGGCGGGGTTGATCGGCCCATCATGGACGATCGAATAGGACCGGATCGACTCGCCGTGCCGGTTTACGTCGTGATGATGCGCATCGTGGTGGTGAGAATGATCATGTCCGTCATGGTGCCCGTGTGCGTGACTGTGTTCGGCCGTCTCGCCGCTGAGCCAACGGTCGACATCCGGAATTTTCGTCACCGGATCGTAGAGCCCGTTGAAAAAAAGCGCCGCAGTCCCGACCTCGCCATGGTCGCCATCGGCGATCGGCGCCCGTGGATTGAGCGTCGCAAGACGGCTCTGCAATTCGGGCAGCCTTTCGGCAGAGGCAAGGGACGCCTTGGTCAAGACCAGCCTATCAGCCACGGCGACCTGCCGGACGGCTTCGGGAAAATTGTCGAGGGTCGAAAGGCCGTTCACGGCATCGACAACGGTGACCACCCCCTCCAGATCGAAACAGCTGGCGATCACGGGATGCCCCATCACCGATTGCATGACGGGAGCGGGGTCTGCGAGGCCCGTGGTCTCGATAACAACGCGCGATACCGGCCTGATCTTGCCGGTCTGCATTCCGTCGACAAGCGCCGCCAACGTATCCACGAGTTCCCCCCGTACCGTACAGCAGAGGCAGCCGTCGGCGAGCTCTATAATGGCGTCGTTAGAAGACTCGACCAGCATGTGATCGATACCGACCTCGCCGAACTCGTTGATGATGACCGCCGCATCCCGCATTGCCGGATCCTTGAGAATGCGGTTGAGCAAGGTCGATTTACCCGCACCGAGAAACCCCGTGAGGATGGAAACGGGAATGCGTTCGTTCATGGACGGCATGCTGGACCCCTTCGGATCAGAAATTGGGCCTCGGGATGGGGATCGGTACGTTCGCGATGGTGTTGCTCGCAGACGCCGGTTGGGCGGACACCTCACCACCGGGCAGGAGGCCTGCGAACACCGCACGCGGCGGCCGATCCATCTCTCTTATATAGGGCGAGAAGAGCTTCATGCGACCTTCTTCGTCGCGTCCTTCGCTGCGTTCCTTGCGCGCCGTCTGAGAGCAGATGTCGCTGCTGATGTCGGCCACCTGATCACGCCCCTCACCGTAGGGCGCAAGCGTTTCGAGCGTGACGCTCGCGCCCGAGCGGGTGGTCAGCGCTTTCTGGAGCAGGTCGGCAGAAAGATCAGCACGTGCCCCGAGACTGTCTGCTCCGAGCACGACGGAGATCACGGTCCGCCCATTCCGTGTGGCGGACGAAACCTGGTTGAAGCCCGATGCACAAATGAAACCGGTCTTCATGCCGTCAGCACCGTCAAAGCGGCCGATCAGCAGATTGTAGTTGGGATAGGTGCGCTTGCCGGTCGTCACCCCCTCCAGCGAAAAGTAACCGGCATACTCGGGAAACTCGCGACGAATCGCGACGGCGAGGACGGCAAGATCCCGAGCGGTGGTATATTGTCCCGCCCCGGGAAGTCCGTTGGGATTGACGAAGTGCGAGGAGCTCATCCCGAGCCGGGCGGCATTGGAGTTCATCTGGCCGACGAAATTATCGAGCGATCCGCCGACCGTCTCGGCGACCGCCACAGCGATGTCGTTGGCAGATTTCACCAGGAGCAGCTTCAATGCACTGTCCAGCGTCAGTTGCGCACCCGGCTTGAAATACATCTTGCTCGCCGGCTGATCGGCGGCTTTCTTGCTCATCGTGACGATACTTTCGAGCGAAATCCGGCCGGACTTCACCGCGCGAAACGTGGTGTAGGCGGTCATCAGCTTCGTCAGCGACGCGGGATACCACTTGCGGAAAGCGTCCTCGTGCTCGATCACGCGCCCGGAATTGACCTCGACGACAATCCGCGGATTGGCCGCAGAGAGCGATGGCGACATGGCCATGACAAGGCCTAGCGCGACGGCCAGGAAACGGCCGCGACTCAGTCCGGACAAAAAGGACGTCTGCTTCGTCTGCACGATGGAATTCCTCGAATATTTGGAAGCTTCGGAACCTGCGGTATTTAGCCTATCTCGCCAACCAATGGCAAAGCCCATTGAATAGGTCAATCAGGAGGGGCACATTCCCGGGGCGAATCGAAAGTTACCGGTAACGCCGGACGAGGAAATCAGATGCCGATCTTGAACCGAGCCGCAGAACTCCAGCACGAAGTCACTGAATGGCGCCGCCATCTCCACGCAAATCCCGAGATTCTTTACGAGGTGGACGAAACCGCCGCTTTCGTCGCGGAGAAATTGCGCGAATTCGGCGTGGACGAAATCGTGACGGGGATCGGACGGACCGGCGTCGTCGGCGTGATCCGTGGACAGGGGGCGGGACGCGCCATCGGCCTGCGCGCCGATATGGACGCCCTGCCTATTCAGGAGATCGGCGGCAAAGCCTGGGCCTCGAAGACTCCCGGCAAGATGCACGCCTGCGGTCATGACGGCCATACCGCCATGCTGCTCGGCGCCGCCAAGCATCTTGCCGAAACTCGAAATTTCCGCGGTTCGGTCGTCGTTGTCTTCCAGCCCGCCGAAGAGGGCGGTGCGGGAGCGCTCGCCATGGTTCAGGACGGTTTGATGGAGCGTTTCGGTATCGAAGAAGTCTACGGGATGCACAACATGCCCGGCATGTCCGTCGGCACCTTCGCCATCCGCAAGGGCGGCATCATGGCGGCACCGGACAAGTTCACCGTCACGGTGAAGGGCCGCGGTGGTCACGCCGCGGAACCGCACCACACGATCGATCCGATAGCGGTCGGTGCCCAGATCGTCGGCAATCTGCAACTGATTGCGTCCCGCAACGCAAATCCGTTGCGTTCCGTCGTGGTATCGGTCACCCGCTTCCACGCCGGGACGACCCACAATATCATTCCCGAGGAGGCAGTGCTCGGCGGCACCGTCCGCTCGCTCGATGAGACGGTTCGCGATCTGGCCGAGAACCGCATCCGAGAGGTCGCGAAAGGCGTGGCCGCGGCTCACGGCGCCGACGTTACCGTCGAATACGAGCGCGCCTGTCCGGTAACCGTCAACCATCCGGACGAGACCCAGCACGCGGCACGCGCCGCGATCGATGTCGCTGGTCCACAGAATGTCGATACCGAGGTTGACCCGTCGATGGCAGGTGAGGATTTCGCCTTCATGTTGCAGGCGCGGCCCGGCGCCTACATCATGATCGGCAACGGCAAGACTGCTGGCCTCCACCATCCGGCCTACGACTTCAACGACGAAGCGATCGCCTACGGCGTCTCCTACTGGGTACGCCTCGCCGAACAGCGCCTCACCGAGTGACCGGAGCGCGGACGGCATCGCCGTCGGCACCCGGAAAAAAGCTTGGCTTCACGGCACTCGTTTTGTATGGATGCGCCTAGTGGTCCCGTAGCTCAGCAGGATAGAGCATCAGATTCCTAATCTGAGGGTCACGCGTTCGAATCGCGTCGGGATCACCATTTCTATTGCAGCGACCCGTTCGTCCATTCCGTCAGCTTCTCGAGTGCATGCTCGTATTTTTCCGCGTTTCCGCGTGACAGGTTCACCTGCCAGAGGTTGTCCTCCAGATCCGCCCGCTTTACCTCTCGGGCAAGCGGATGACCAAAGACGCGCCGCAGGAAAGCGTCTTCGTCCTCTCCGCTCCTTTTCGTGAGCGCATCGACCGCTGAAATGATGTGTGAGGAGAAGCCTTCCTCCTTCAACCTGTCGACCGTCCAGCCCCTGCCTTTTTCGGCGACGTCGTGCAGGTAAGCGACAGTCTTCGCTTCATCGTCTACCAGTGCGGCGGCAACCCGTTGGCAGTGTTCGAAATACGGGCGACCCGTCTTATCCATCTGCCCGTCGTGCGCGTCCGCCGCGATCTGAATGGCGTGTCTCAGGTGTGCACTCGTCTGCACCTACCCCTCCCCCGTGGCCTCCCGGCCTATCTCCTGCCGTTTTCGTAGAGATGTCGAACGGCGTCGTTCTGTTCATGCTTTTCACGTGCGGAGAGTCGCCTCTGACGCAACATTGCATAGGCGATCGCCGCTCCGAGCATGAGCGGACCGATGGCGACAGCAATAAACCAGACTAGATCAGCCATCACGTACCCTCCCGTGGTTACTCCCTCCTATCTCGAGCCGGTTCTCGCAGGCGTAGACTCCCTCGATGGAAAGGGCATCCTTCTCAGCCCGAAGGCTGGCCTCGGGTGTGTCAACGACGCCCTCCAGCACAACGCGCCGTTGCTGTACGGAAACGCTCACAGACCCGGAGTCCAGAAAGGGATTTTGTTCGAGTTGCGCGGCCACCTGAGCCGCGATAAAGGCATCGTCCTGCGTCTTCTCATGCGGGCGGCCGCCCTCGTACAAGCGGGCATCTCCCTCGCCCGGCAGGTAGCCGGCAGGTCGGCTCTCCTCAGGCCCCTCCCAGCGCGGCCACTGCGACACTTCGCCGGGGCGCCCCGGCTTGGGCGTGGCATTCTTCATGTCTCTTCTCCTCGTCTTGTGCCAATAACTGGAACCCTCCAATCCCGCAAAGGTTCCGCCGTGGAACGCTACCGGCGCTGGCGCGTTGCCTCCGAGGCCCCGACACGTCGGAAGGAGAACATCGAATGGACGAAAAGCTGCAAATCTATCGTCTTGTCCCACTCGCCGAACCGGATGATCCGAACTGGCAGAATGCGCCGTCGCAGGGGGAAATCGTGGTCCGCGCCCGTTCTGCAGGCGACGCGCGCATCGTGGCGACGGAAGCCGAACCCGACTTCCCGGAAGTCCACGCCAAACCCGCCGAGGATGTCTCGACAGCGATCGGAAGCGCATTCCGCAGCGACAAGCTCTACAGCGTCGTGCTGGATGAAAGCGGCCGCTATCCGCCGGAGGGCCCGCGTGGTGTCGTCGCTGGCCACATAAATCCCGAGGTCATTCTGCCGAAGCAAATCTGACCGACGGCGAAAGGCTCTAAAGACGGTGCATCCGCGCAAGGTCGAGTTCCGGGAACCGGTGCACGAGGTCCTCACGCGTATCACAAGCCAGCGGTTCGGAAGAAAGGGAGACGCTGACATCATCAGCGACGTCGAGCTCTTCCGGATAGTATAATTTTACCGTTTCCGCGCCATCGCGCTCAAGCAGCGCCTCCCGCCGGAAACCTTGCTTCAGAAGCCAGTCGCGCGGTGCCTGCAAAGTTGCGGTCGCCATATAGCGCTCTCCGCTTCGGACCGCGGAAATCTGGTAAGTGACCGGCGATCTTCCGTTCCCGATCAGCAACGTTCCCTGCCCGTCAGCATTCTCGATATGTTCGGACATGATCGTTCCTCCGTATTGCCCGGCCCCCGGCAGTAGAGGAAACCGGCTTGCAGCGGCCATTGTTCCTGGCAGTTGTAGAAGAACGGATGTGTTGCCATCGACTGACGGAACATTACCGCATTCTGTGCTGTTTGCCGGGAGAACGCAAAGCCATACGGAGGGCGTCATGACCACCGCAAGACAGACAACCGATCATCAGGATATCCGCAAATGGACCGAGGCGCGGAGCGGCCGGCCTGCCAAAGTGAAAGGCGCATCCCGGGGCGGGATACTGCGCATAGATTTCCGCGAGCCGGACGAAAACCTGGAAGAGATCAGTTGGCAGGAGTTCTTCGATATCTTCGATTCGGCGAAACTCGCTTTTCTTTACCAGGATGAGACCGAGGGCGGGAAGGAGAGCCGCTTCAACAAGTTCGTCGACAGAGAATAGTGAACCACCGGCATTCGCGTAACGCGCAAGGTTCCCATGTCATTAAAGAGTTCGTCCGCGGACCAACCCGTCAGCCTGAGGAAGGCGGGGCTCGTCTATGTGAGTGACGAGGAGCCGGGCATCCGGCGTGTTCGAAGGGGCCGAGGCTTCAGCTACCAGCTGCCGGATGGATCTATTCTGGACGATCCCACCGTGCGGCAACGTATCAGGGCTCTTGCCTTACCTCCCGCCTATCATGACGTCTGGATCTGCACCAAAGCGAATGGCCATCTGCAGGCGACGGGATATGACGCAAGGAACCGAAAGCAGTATTGCTATCATCCGGAATGGCAGGCGCTGCGTAGCCAGCAGAAATTCGATGATCTTCTCCGCTTTGCCGAGAGCCTCCCCGCCATAAGGGGCCGGGTCGAGCGCGATCTTCGCGCCCCGTCGGACGAGGCGCATTTCCTGCTGGCGGCCCTGATCGTTCTCCTGGACGAGACACATCTGCGGGTTGGCAACCGTTCCTACGCCAAGGAAAACCACACCTATGGCGCGACCACGCTTCTCAAGCAGCATCTTTCCCTGGATGGCGAACAGGTGGAGATCCACTTTCGGGCGAAGGGCGGTAAACGCGTCAGCAAGCGGTTGAGAAGCCCACGGCTGCAAAGGATTCTGGAGGAGATCGCCGACCTGCCGGGACGCGAACTCTTTTCGTGGCGGGACGACACCGGCTTACATCGCGTCGAGTCGAGTCAACTGAACGCCTATCTGAGCGAAATTGCCGGACTTCCCGTCTCGGCGAAGACTTTCCGGACCTGGGGCGGCAGCCTGGCAGCGTTTCGCGAAGGACTGTCACAGCTGCGCAGAGGAGAACAGCCGCACGTCAAAGATATGTGCCGCTCGGCGGCAAAAGCTCTCCACAATACGCCCTCGGTCTGCCGGACGAGCTATGTTCATCCGGCGATCCTTTCGCTGGCCGAACTGAAGGACGAAGGGGAAAGGAGAACTCTTCTCGCGCGACTCGACCGAAGTGTTCCAGAGTCCGGCCTCTACGCGGATGAAGCGAGACTGGTCGCGTTTCTTCGGCGGGACGGAAAGATGAAGAGATGAGGAAGACCGGGCAACGAAATTGCCCGGCCTTCAAGCTCATGCCGCCTTCTGTGCAGCCGTGTTCACGGCGCCTTCGGCGAGCTTCGTCAGAGATTCGTCGGTCTTCGCTTCCTCGGTGAGCGTCTGGTCGAGCAGCTTCACCGCGTCCTTGTGACCGAGCTGCTCGGCCCACGAACGCAGTGTGCCGTAGCGGCTGATCTCGTAGTGTTCGACCGCCTGGGCAGCCGCCAGCAACCCCGCATCGAGCGCCGGAGCCCCCTTGAAGGCCTCCATGATCTCCTCGCCTTCTTCGATGATGCCGTCGATCGCCGGGCAAGTCTTCGCACGCGGCCGTTTGCCAATGATCTCGAAAACCTGCTGCAGGCGCTCGACGTGTTCCTCGGTTTCTTCCTTATGCTTCTCGAACGCCGACTTGAGCTTTTGGCTGCTGGCGCCGCGCGCCATCCTCGGCAGCGCCTTCAGGATCTTCCGTTCTGCGTAGTAGATGTCCTTCAGCGTTTCGTGGAAGAGATCTTCCAAATTCTTCTCTGCCATTGCGGTTCTCCGTTGCGGTTGGATTTGCCGCAGAAGAACCTTTATCCGCTGCCCTTTGTTCCGGCTCTCAGCCACAGGAAGGCTGCCGGCAGTCAGCTCTTTCGGGGCGGCACAAGGGCACGGAGGGCGTTCAAAATGACGGCGACGTCGATGACCTCCTGCAGGAGTGCCCCTTCGACGGGCGGCAGGTAGCCGAGGGCTGCGAAACCCATCGCCGTGAACGAAAGCCCGATCCCGACCGCGACGCTTTGCAGCGCAATCATGCGAGCACGGCGGGCGAGGGAGACCGCGATGGCCAGTGGCCCGAGGTCATCAACTAGAAGCACGACGTCGGCGGCCTCGGAGGAGGCGGCGGCTCCCCGAGCGCCCATGGCGACACCTACATCCGCAGCGGCAAGGGCTGGTGCGTCGTTCACCCCGTCACCGATCATCATGACGGGCGCATGTTCCCGCTCGTGCAACACGACCTCGACCTTGTCGCCAGGTGCAAGGTCGCCGTGTGCGGGGTCAATTCCGAGCCTAGCACCGACGGCCTGGACGACATCTGCACGATCGCCGGAGGCGAGGACGAAACGGGAGACGCCAGCCTCGCGAAACGCAGCGATCGTCTCCAGCGCGTCACTCCTCACCTGGTCTGAAAGAAGGATGATACCTGCGACCGCGTCGTCTATGCCGACCGCAACGACGGCCGATCCGGGAGGAAGAGCGTCACCAAGGTCGTAAGGGTCGCCGGAACGGCAGTGCTCCTTGACGAAATTGCTACCGCCCACAACCACTCGACGCCCGTCGACCGTGCCTGCGACGCCGCTCCCGGGCGTCTCGGTCACATCCGCCGGGTTGCTGAGTGCAAGTCCTGCCCCTTTGGCCGCGGCGACAAGGTTCTCGGCGCTGGCGTGATTGGATGCCTGGTCGAGAGAAGCGGCAAACCGGAGCATTTCGTTTGCATCGATACCGTCCATCGTGCGGATGTCGACAACACCGGCTCGGCCGGTGGTCATGGTTCCCGTTTTGTCGAGGATTGCCGTTCTTACCCGTGCCAGCGTCTCCAGAGCTCCGCCACTCTTTATCAGCACACCGACCGAAGCGGCACGCGACATGCCAGAGATGATGGCTACGGGAACAGCGAGGATCAGCGGACAGGGGGTTGCGACGACAAGGACGGAGAGAGCCCGCAGTCGATCGCCGGTAACCCACCAGGCCATACCTGCTATGATGACAGTAGCCATCAGGAACCACAACGCATAGCGATCGGCGAGCCTCACCATCGGTGCCTTGCTTTCCTGCGCACTCTTCACCAGCCGAACGATGCCGGCATAGGTACTCTCGGCGGCAGGGAGGGCCGTGATCAGATCGAAAGCTGCACCGCAACTGACGCAGCCGCTCGGCACTTGATCGCCCTCGAAAAACCGGACCGGCATGGACTCGCCCGTGAGGGCCGACATGTCTATGTCTGCCGAGGGAGCTGCAAGAACGCCGTCGACAGGGATCACCTCGCCGCGCCTGACGAGGATACGATCCCCCGGCACGAGACGCTCGATCGGAACCTCGTCAAGCCCGTTGCCACAGTAGCACATGGCGGTGCGGGCAACGCGCCCAAGCAGCGCCGTCATCTCACGACGCGCCCGGCCTTCGGCAAAATTCTCGAGTTGCTGTCCGCCGGCATACATGAGCGCCACGATATTGGCAGCCAGCATCTCGCCGAAGACAAGTGCCGCAGACATCGAGAGGGCGGCGACAACATCCAGCCCGAACTGCCGTTGCAAGAGGGAGCGCACGATCTCTGCGAGGAGCGCTGCAAGCACCACGGCGCCACCGGCAAACCAGAATTGCACCGCAAGGGAGGGCACGTCCGACCATTGGGCGAAAGCACCGGCAGCCAGTGTCAGCAGAGAGAGGATGGCGAGGAAGGGTTTGCCATTGTTCTCGAAAAATCGCGACAGCGCGCTCACGTCTTCCTCACAGCTGCTGGGCGCCAGCATACCACCACAGAAGAGCTAAAGCTTGCTGGCGCGCACATTCCCTTGTAGACGCATTTGCAAGGGAAGCAATCTCCGGAATTTGGAATGATCATGAGAACCGAGGTGCCGCGCCGTCTGACCGTTCTCGGTTCGACAGGCTCGATCGGCACAAACACGCTCGACGTCGTCCGCCAGCTGGGAGGCCGCGACGCTTTCGAGATCATGGCGCTCACTGGTAACGGCAATATCGAGCTTCTGGCGGAACAGGCCCGGAAATTCGGCGCACGGCTCGCGGTGACCGCCGACGAGAACCGTTATGCAGCCCTGAAGGACGCGCTGTGCGGCAGCGGCATCGCGGTCGCGGCCGGCATGAGCGGCCTCGACGAGGCGGCAGGGCTCGACGCCGACTGGGTGATGGCGGCAATCGTCGGGACTGCCGGTCTGGCACCGACACTCCGCGCGGCTCGCCGCGGCGCCAATATCGCGCTTGCCAACAAGGAATGCCTCGTCTCCGCCGGCGAACTCTTCCTCGACGCCGTCGGCACCGGCGGTGGGCAGCTGATCCCCGTCGACAGCGAACATAGTGCGATCTTCCAGTGCCTCGACAGGAATCAGCGACATGCGCTGGAGCGGATCATCCTGACAGCATCCGGCGGACCGTTCCGGGCCTACACCCGCGAGCAGATGGCAGGCGTCACGCTGCAGGCGGCTCGCTCGCATCCGAACTGGTCGATGGGCTTGAAGATCTCCGTCGGCAGCGCGACGATGTTCAACAAGGCCTTCGAGATGATCGAAGCCAAGCATCTGTTCGGTGTCCGTCCCGAGCAGATCGAGGTCGTCGTTCATCCGCAGTCCGTCATACATTCGATGGTGGGCTACGTTGACGGCTCGGTCATTGCACAGCTTGGTGTCCCCGACATGCGCACGGCTATCGGTTACGCCCTTTCCTATCCCGATCGATCCGCGCTCGACGTGGAGCGGATCGACTTTTCCAAACTCGCGCGGCTCGACTTCGAAGCTCCGGACGAGGCACGTTTCCCAGCGCTCCGCCTCGCTCGAACGGCGCTCGAACGCGGCGGCCTTCAGGGTGCCGTCCTCAACGGCGCGGAAGAGGCCGCCTTTGCCGCCTTCGTCGCCGAGCGGATCGGATTCCTCGGCATGGCAGAGGTCGTCGAGGCAGTGATGGATCAGTTGACGGATATCGGTCCCGCCGGCGAGATCGCTGACGTCGTGCAGGCTGACGTTGAAGCAAGACGGCGCGCCCGCGAGGTGGTTGGCCGGATGGCCGCGGCCTGATCATGCGCCTGCGCGCCGAGTCAACGACAGCTCCAAACGAAAAATGCGGATCATGTGACATGATCCGCATCTAAATCGAAGAAGCAGGTTGCTTGCTGATCAGGCGACGGCGCGGGCGAGAGCGCAGCGCGACCAGAGCTGATGCAGGGCGCCGACGAGCTTTTCGAGATCGTCGTCCGAATGCAGCGGCGTCGGGGTAATGCGAAGGCGCTCGGTCTTCTTCGGCACCGTGGGATAGTTGATCGGCTGCACATAGATGCCGAAATTGTCGAGCAGAAGGTCGGAGATCCACTTGCACTTGGCGGCATCGCCCACCATCACCGGCACGATATGGCTCGGATTGACCATATGCGGGATACCGCGGGCGTCGAGCATGGAGCGCAGGCGCCGGACACGCTCCTGATGCGCGAAGCGCTCGATCTGGCTGGTCTTCAGATGGCGTATCGAGGCGACAGCGCCCGCGGCAAGTGCCGGCGGCAGCGCGGTCGTGAAGATGAAGCCCGAAGCGAACGAACGGACGAAATCGCACAGAGCGGAAGAGGCCGCGATATAGCCGCCCATGACACCGAAAGCCTTGCCGAGCGTACCTTCGATCACGGTCAGGCGATGCATCAGGCCTTCGCGCTCGGCGATGCCGCCGCCACGCGCGCCGTACATGCCGACCGCATGAACCTCGTCCAGGTAGGTCATTGCGCCGTACTTGTCGGCGATGTCACAGATCTCCTTGATCGGAGCGATATCGCCATCCATCGAGTACACGGATTCGAAGGCAATGAGCTTGGGAGCGTTCGGATCGGCCGCGGCGAGCTTTGCCTCCAGGTCCTTCACATCGTTATGTTTCCAGATGACGCGCTCGCATTTGGCGTAACGGATGCCCTCAATCATGGACGCATGGTTGAGCGCGTCGGAGAAGATGATGAGGCCCGGGATCTTCTGTCCGAGGGTGCCGAGCGTCGCCCAGTTCGAAATATAGCCGGAGGTGAAGATCAGCGCCGATTCCTTGCCATGCAGATCGGCAAGTTCGCGCTCGAGGAGGACGTGATAGTGGTTGGTACCAGAGATATTCCGGGTGCCTCCCGCACCGGCGCCACAGTGGTCGATGGCCTCTTTCATGGCTTCGATCACCTTCGGGTTCTGCCCCATGCCGAGATAATCGTTCGAACACCAGACAGTTACGTCCTGTTCACCCTGCTCGGTGTAGCGGGTGGCGCGCGGGAAATTACCCCGCTGTCTTTCAAGATCGGCAAAGATGCGGTACCGGCCTTCTTCGTGCAGGCCCGCCAATTCGCTCTTGAAAAACGCTTCGAAGTCCATCGCCAAGCTCCAGTATGTCCTCATCCCTTTTGGGATCGTCGGGGCGTGCGGTCAACCCCGGCTTTGTAAATTCGTTCTAAACTGCGACAAAAGGCGCGGGCCTTTGGTCCTTCCAGAACACACTGCTAAGCGATCAATGCGCCCTCAGACTTGATCTGCGTCAAGCAGGAAAGGAAAGGGCGGCCACCGCCGCCCCTTTCGACGACTCTTTTTCATCTCAACATGCGGCGACGGCACGCTTCGTCATGACCCGGATCAAGTTCGCCCGGTACTCGGCACTACAATGCATGTCGGCCATGAGATCGTTGGAATCGACGGGCACACCGGCAACGGAGTCCGGCGCCCAGTTGGCCGACAAGGCTGCTTCCATGCCCTCGTGCCGGAAGACGCCATCCGAGCCGGCGCCCGTGACCGCGACCCGGACACCGCCTTCTCCCTTGGAGACGAAAACACCGGTCATAGCGAAACGGGACGCCGGATTGGCGAATTTCGTGTAACAAGCTTTCTCCGGCGCGCGAAAACGCACCGCGGTGATGACTTCGCTGTTTTCGAGAGCGGTCTCGAAAAGTCCACGGAAAAAGTCGTCTGCGGCGATTTCGCGTCGATCCGTGACAATGGTCGCGCCAAGCCCCAGCATCGCGGCCGGATAGTCCGCTGCGGGGTCGTTGTTGGCGATGGAACCGCCAATAGTACCGAGGTGTCGCACATGCGGGTCGCCGATCATGCCGGCGAGATTGCAGATCGCCGGACAGACCGACCGCAGGAGGTCCGACGAGGCGACCTCCGCATGCGTGACGCCCGCGCCGATCGTCACATTGCGACCATCGACACGGATGCCTTTCAGCGACGGAATGTGGCGAAGGTCAACGAGGTCGCTCGGCTGCGCAAGCCTCTGCTTCATGGTCGCGACCAGCGTCTGGCCACCTGCCACATACTTGCCGTCCTCCGTTGAGGCGATAAGCCTGCCTGCTTCCTCGACCGAGGAGGCGCGATGGTAATTCGTTGCGTACATGATCTACGTCCCCCTTTAGATCTGAGCCTGCATGGCCCGCCAGACGGCCTGCGGCGTGGCCGGCATGTTGAGGCGGTTGTTGCCGATCGCATCGGTGATGGCGTTGATGAGCGCCGGCGGCGACCCGATCGCCCCGGCCTCCCCGCATCCCTTGATGCCGAGCGGGTTGCCCGGACAGGGCGTACACTGATGCGAGACGTTGAAGGATGGCAGATCGTCCGCTCGCGGCATGGCGTAGTCCATGAAGCTTGCCGTCAGCAGCTGTCCCGTTGCGGGATCGTATTCGACATTTTCGAGCAGTGCCTGACCGATGCCCTGCGCGATGCCGCCATGCACCTGCCCCTCGACGATCATGGGGTTGATGATGTTCCCGAAATCGTCGGCCGCCACAAACTGGACGACCGTCGTCTTGCCGGTCTCCGGATCGACCTCGACTTCGCAGATGTAGCAGCCCGCCGGGAATGTGAAGTTCGACGGGTCGTAGAAGGCGCTTTCCTTCAGGCCCGGCTCCATACCGGCCGGCAGATTGTGCGCGGTGTAGGCGGCAAGCGCGACCTGGAACCATGGCAGTGACTTGTCGGTCCCGGCCACCTTCAGCTCACCGTTTTCGACGACGATATCGCTTTCGTCGGCCTCCATCAGATGTGCGGCGATCTTCTTGGCCTTCGCTTCGACCTTGTCGAGCGCCTTGACGATCGCCGACATGCCGACGGCACCGGAACGCGACCCGTAGGTACCCATGCCCATCTGCACCTTGTCGGTGTCGCCGTGGACGATCGAAATGCTGTCGATCGACACGCCGAGACGATCCGCAACGAGCTGGGCGAAGGTCGTTTCATGACCCTGACCGTGACTGTGCGAACCCGTCAGCACCTCGATCGTGCCGACCGCGTTTACCCTGACTTCCGCCGACTCCCAGAGACCGACTCCGGCGCCGAGCGAGCCGACCGCCTGCGACGGAGCGATACCGCAGGCCTCGATATAGCAGCTCATGCCGATCCCGCGCTTCATGCCCCGGCGCTCGGCCTCGGCCCGGCGGGCCGGGAAACCGTTCCAGTCGGCGGCGGACATTGCCGCCTCGAGTGAGGCCTCGTAGTCGCCGGCGTCATAGGTCATGATCACCGGCGTCTGATGGGGGAAGGTACGGATGAAGTTCTTCCGGCGGAGTTCCGCCGGAGAAAGCCCGAGTTCCCTCGCCGCGGTCTCCACCGTACGCTCAAGCAGGTAGGTCGCTTCAGGGCGTCCGGCTCCGCGGTAGGCGTCGACCGGCACGGTGTTGGTGTAGACTGTCCGGACGTTGCAGTGGATCGCGGGAATGTCGTACTGCCCGGAAAGCAGCGTCGCGTAGAGATAGGTCGGTACGGAGGACGAGAAGAGCGACATATAGGCGCCGAGATTGGCGATCGTGTCGACCTTCAGGCCGATGATGCGGTTATCCTTGTCGAAGGCCATCCTGACCTTCGACACATGGTCACGCCCGTGGGCGTCGGTCATGAAGGCTTCCGACCGATCCGCCGTCCACTTGACCGGTACGCCAGTCTTCTTGGACGCCCAGAGGCAGACGATTTCCTCCGGGTAGATGTAGATCTTCGATCCGAAGCCGCCGCCGACATCCGGCGCTATGACCCGCAACTTGTTCTCTGGCGCAACGTTGTAGAAGGCGCTCATCACCAGGCGGGCCACGTGCGGGTTCTGGCTTGTCGTATAGCAGGTGTAATGGTCTTCGGCCGCGTCGTAGATGCCGAGTGCCGCGCGCGGCTCCATCGCATTGGGTGACAGGCGGTTGTTGCGGATCTCGATTTCCGTGACGTGCGCCGCCTCCGCAATCGCCTTGTCGGCCGCCGAACTGTCGCCGATCTCCCAGTCGAAGATTAGGTTGCCGGGGGCTTCCGGATGGATCTGCGGTGCCCCTTCGGCGAGCGCACTGACCGCATCCGTCACGATCGGCAGCTCTTCGTAGTCGACCACCACCGCCTCGGCCGCGTCGCGCGCTTCGGCGAGGGTGTCTGCAACAACGACAGCAACGGCGTCACCGACATAGCGTACCGTATCGTGGGCGAGCGGACGCCAGGCACCCATTTTCATGGGCGAGCCGTCCTTGGAATGGATCATCCAACCACAGATGAGATTGCCGATCCCGTCGGCGAGAAGCTGCTTGCCGTCGAGAACGTCGATCACTCCAGGCATTGCCTTCGCCGCGCTCGCGTCCACTCCCGTGACACGGGCATGCGCATAAGGCGACCTGACGAAATAGGCGTACTTCATGCCCGGAACGACCATATCGTCCGTATAACGACCCTTGCCCGTCAGAAATCGCTTGTCTTCCTTGCGCGCGACACGCGCTCCAATTCCTTCAACGCCCATCATATCCTCCCGATGGCATTTCGGCTGCCCGACAGCTGTAGACGACGATCAGCGACAAGCGGCCGGCAAATCGACGTTTCTACTCGGCAGCCTGGCGGCCGGCATGCATCTCGGCATTGGCGGCAAGAACGGCTTTGACGATATTGTGGTACCCGGTGCAGCGACAGATGTTGCCTTCGAGCTCGTGGCGAACCGTCGCCTCGTCGAGTTCGCCACCGTGGCGGTTGATCATGTCGACGGCCGTCATCACCATGCCCGGCGTACAGAAGCCGCATTGGAGTCCGTGGTGCTCCTTGAACGCCGCCTGCACCGGATGCAGTTCGCCGTTGGCAAAAAGCCCCTCGACTGTCGTGATTTCCGAACCGGAAGCCTGCACGGCGAGGATGGAGCAGCTCTTGATGGACTTGCCGTCCATATGCACCACGCATGCACCACACTGCGTCGTATCACATCCGACGTGCGTGCCCGTCAGACCCAGCTTTTCCCTGATGAATTGGACGAGAAGCGTGCGATCATCGCAATCGCCGCTGACTGTACGGCCGTTCACCGACAGCGTTACTTTAGCCATATTGTTCCTCCTCGTGTCTCTCCAGGACACCCGCGCCATCATTTGTCTTTTTCCAGAGCGGATCAACTGGTACTTCGAGGGGGGACGGCATTTTTATTTGCCGCATTGCAGCAACTGCAGCGCTTTACTGTGTCGCCGCGAACACTGCGCCCCCGGCACGTGATCACGGACATTTGAATTCAATGGACTTTCCGATTTTGAAGGATATTCTTGTGCAGCGATCGCAAGGACGGATTGAGATCTGCCGGCGGATACGCGAGTGATGCAGTGACCGGTCATCCGGAATGCGTAAAACCATTGGAGAAAAGTCATGAAAAAGGCTCTTGTGCTTGTACTGATCGGCCTTTCGGTCGCTGGTTGCACACAGACCGAGAAGGGTGCCACCATCGGCGCCGCCTCGGGCGCAATCATCGGCGGTGCGATTACGGGTGACGTCCGCGGTGCTGCCGTCGGCGCCGCAATCGGCGGTGTATCTGGCGCCGTCATCGGCTCCGCCAGTGAGCCCGGCAAGTGCTACTATCGCGATCGCTACGGCCGCCGCTACGTCGACTACTGCCCGCGCGGCTACTGATCGCCTCTCGCCAGATCGGAGAAGTCCCGGTGATAAACCGGGACTTTTTTCTTTTCTGGGACGTCCTAAAGCGGTATCCCTTCCGGAGCCTGCATCTGAAGTTGCCGTTTAGCGAAACGGAAACGCCTGTCGGATAGGATGACCCGAAATACCAACGTTGCGTAAGCCGATCGGATCGACATTGCCGAAATTGAGTTCTGCGTTTCGGGGGCCGGGAGCGCCTTGACGGTCGCAGCGACGGCTTTGTTTTGCCTCGGCTCTGCCGGTGACGCATACGCCTTCAAGATATTCGGCATCACGCTGTTCGGGGACGACAAGGCTGATGTAGACGTCGTCGATCCCCTCAACTACAGCGTTAGTCTGGATACCGATGGCTCCGACCGCGAGCTCGCCCGGGCCATCGAACGAAGTTCGCTTCTCGTCAATCAGGCTGAGAACCCGGTCTCCGGCGACCTCGGGCTGGTCATCAAGGCACGCGACGATCGCGACAGGCTGATTGCGGCACTTTATGAGCGGGCCCATTATGGAGGCGTGGTTACCGTCACGATCGACGGCCGCAACATCGATGATCTGCCTCCCAACCCGAAGTTCGACCGAACAGGTCCGGTGCCGGTCACTCTCCGCGTCGAGCCTGGTCCGGTTTTCACACTGGGCGACATTCGCCTCGAAGGCGATGCAGCCCGCCTTGACCCGAGCCGCTACGATCTTCTACCCGGCGGGGATGCCGGATCGCTCGTGATCATCAAGGCGGCCCGTCAGATCGTCGATGACCTCAAGACGGAGGGGCGCCCCCTTGCGCATCTGACGGAACAGCAGGTCGTCGCGGATCACAAGTCGCAGACGGTCGATGTGGTCCTTGGTGCGGAAAGCGGCCCTGTCGCCCCGATCGGTCCCGTCACCATTTCAGGGGAGAAGGCGGTAGACCCCGATTTCATTCGCCGGTATTCGCGACTCAACGAAGGAAAGCCCTATACGCCTGACGACATCCGGAAGGCCTCGGAACGGCTGCGCAAACTCGGCGTCTTTTCGAGCGTGACGATCAAGGAATCGGAAACGCTTGCTCCGGATGGAGCGCTGCCGATCGGCATTACCGTTTCCGAAGGCAAACACCGCTATTTCGGCTTCGGCGCGTCGATCTCCACGATCGATGGTGCCGGGCTTGAGGGATATTGGGGGCATCGCAACCTGTTCGGGCAGGCGGAATCCCTGAGAATCGAGGGTTCGGTCGGCGGTCTCGGCAACTGGAACGGCATCGAGAATCTCGACTACACAGCCGGCATCTCCTTCGTGAAGCCCGGCGCCTTCGTTCCTTCCGGGACCCTGGATGCCAGTATCAAGGGTTCGACGATCACGACGGAATCCTACGACGCAGCTTCCCTCGTCGCGCGTCTCGGCTACTCCTACGAACTCAGCGACAAGGACACCCTCTCAGCCGCCACAACGCTGAGCTTCGACGACATTGATGACGCGTTCGGCAACAATCGCTACGTCACGTTTGCCCTGCCGATCGATTATGTTCGCGATACCCGCGACAACACGCTCAATCCGACAGAGGGATACCGCGCCACGCTCTCTGCGACACCGAGCTACGAGATTCTCGAGGGGACGGTCTTTTCGTCCTTTGAGGGCTCGATTTCCGGCTACCGCGGCTTCGGTGAAGACGACCGTCTGGTCCTGGCCGGCAAGCTGGCCGCCGGAACACTGATCGGCGGCGACGGCCTCGCCAGCATGCCTGCGACGCGCCGCTTCTATGCCGGAGGTGGCGGCTCGGTCCGCGGCTACGCCTACCAGGAAATCTCGCCCTACAACGGCAGCGGCGATGCGACCGGCGGACGATCCTACGTCACAGGTTCCGTTGAGGCGCGCCTCAACGTGACCGATGCGATCGGTGTCGTGCCGTTCCTCGATTTCGGAACGGTATCGTCGGAGATCTATCCCGATTTCTCCGATATCCGCCTCGGGGCAGGCATCGGCCTGCGTTATAACACGCCCTTCGGACCGATCCGGCTCGACGTGGCCATGCCGCTGGATCGCTACGACGGCGGTAGCCGTTACGGCATCTATGCCGGAATCGGACAGAGCTTCTGACACCGCCCGCCGCCACACCGAAAGGGAAGACGAAGAACCGCGATGCAATTTTTGACCCGTCTGACGAAATGGATCCTTCGCCTCGCGGCCTACGTCGCAGGAACGACGCTAGCACTGTTGGTCATCGCAATCGTGCTCGGCGGGTTCACCTCTTTCGGCGGAAGGCTGTTGTCGGGTTGGATCGCGGAGCTCGCCTCGACGCCCGATCGCCGGATCGCGATATCTAATCCGGGTCCCCTTCTGTCGGGAAAACTACGCATCGGCACGGTGACGATTTCCGATACAAAGGGAACCTATGCAACGGTCCGTGATCTTGCCGTGGACTGGAGCCCGTCGGCGCTGCTTGCCGGACGTTTCCGCGCCGATCGCATCGCGGCGGCGATGATCGAGATCGACCGGCGCCCGGTCTCGACGCAACCTCCCGCACCCGCGAACGGCTCCTTCCGGCTGCCGGTGGCGATCGACATCGCCTCGGTTGAAGTAGGTGACGTCTCACTTGGAAGCGCACTGGTGGGAACGCCGATGAGCTTCTCCCTCGCCGGATCCGGCCTGGCCGATGTCGACCGGATCGCAGCGACGGTTGAGGCGCGGCGCCAGAACATGCCCGATTCTCAGCTCGTCGCGGATCTGCTCTATGCTCCGGCGGACGATCACTTGCGCCTGAAGGCGACCGTTGCGGAGCCGGCCGGCGGGCTTGTGGCCGGCTTGCTGCGCCTGCCGGGAGAGCCCGCTCTCAAGATCGCCGTAGACGGCGACGGACCGCTGTCCGACTGGCGCGGCAATATTGCCGCTGACGTCGATGGTCGGCAGACGGTCTCGGTCGTAGCCACGCACCGCCTGGGAGCCGAGAACTGGCGACACGTGACGGTCAAGGGCGATGGCCAATTCGATCGAATTCTTCCGCCTGCCCTGCGCGAACTGTTTGCAGGCCAAACGCAGATCGACATCGCCGCGGCGATAGCGCCCTCCGGCGCGATCGAGATCGAAAGCGGGACCGTTACCTCCGCCCGGCTCGCACTCGCTGCGTCGGGAACCTTCGATCCGGCGGGTCAGAACGATCTGCAGGCAAGTCTCTCCGGGATCTCCGGACCGGTCGTCCTTCGCTGGACCGACGACAAGCGCACGATCGAAACAGAGGTGGAAAGTGCGACATTGTCCGTCAACGGGCCAGCATCGGCCGCCGCACTCGACATCAAAGCTCAGATGCAGTCCCTCACCACGACGGAGGGACGCCTGAACAATGTGGCACTCTCGGCCAAGAGCTCGGCCTTCGACCTGACGAAGCGTGAAGGCCAGATTGACACGACGTTATCAGTCACGGCAGGATCATTTTCGATCGCATCTCTTGATCGTATCATTCGCCCGCCGCTTACCGTTCACGCACCGCTCACGATCACGGCGGGAAATATCGGATTCAGCGGTTCGACCATTGAAAGCGCCTCAATAGGTGGCAAGCTCGACGGGAGCTATTCGCTCGACACAGGCGTCTTGTCGTCCCATGTCGCACTGTTCCTGTTGCCGGATGTCCTGCCTGCGGGCGTCGCGTCAAAGTTCAGCGGAACGATCGGGCTTGCCGGCGATCTTCAGTTTGCGCCACAACGCACCGTCAGCCTCGACAACGTGACGATTACCTCCGACGTGCTGGAGATGTCCGGCAGCGGTGCGCTGTCGGCCGACAATCAGCTGACGGCAGAGCTACAGGGCAAGCTCGCCGATATCGGGCACTTCCTTCCGAATACCGAAGGCGCGGCCGACTTCACCGTTTCCGTCTCCGGCCCTCTCGACGACGCCAGAGCAAGAGTGGATCTGAGTGCAGTCGAGGCGAAGGCAGCCGGAAGGACCCTCGAGAACCTGGCGATTGAACTGGAGGGAACCGCAAATCCTGCAGCTCCCACGGGACAGCTGAGGATTTCCGGCCAGTTGGACGGGCAGACCATCAGCGGCAGCGCCGATCTTGTCCCGGCGAATGGTGGAGCGAATATCCCGGCGCTCTCGGTCGTCGTGGGTCCAAATCGCGCGTCTGGCTCGATGTCTTTCTCACCACAATTCGCACCGAGCGGCGAACTGACCTTCGACTTTCCGGACCTCGGTCTGCTCGCCGCACTCGCCGGTCAGGAGGCCAGCGGCGACCTCCGGGGGAATGTGGTGGTTCGAACCGATGGCGCCCGAACCAGCCTTGACGTTTCTGCGAGCGGCTCCGCTGCAAGTCGCGGTGCGGTAGTTGTGACGGAGCCCGTGGTAAACGTCGCCATCGCGGACATTCAGACGTTTGCCGCCAATGGTTCGGTTCGCGCACGGTCACTCAAGGCCGCCGGTCAGACGCTGGAAGCTCCTCTTCTCTCCTTTACCCGTCAAGGTTCATCCACTGCAGTCAAACTTGAAGCTCGTTACGACAACGCACCCGTAATTTTCGACGGGAACGTCGCGCAAACTCCGGACGGCCTGACCATTGAGATCGACCGGCTTTCGGCAACGCCGCGCGGACTCCCACTGCGGCTCTCGGCTCCCGCCACGGTGGACGTCGTAAATGGCAACGCAATGCTGCGATCCGTCGTCATCGCCGCAGGCAGTGGCACTGTCGAATTGAACGGAAAGGCCGGCAGCACACTTGATCTGAATGCCGCACTGAACAGCATCCCAGCTGCGCTCGCCAACAGCCTGGCACCGAATCTCGGTGCAGCGGGCAGTATTTCAGGAACGGTCACTGTCACCGGGCAGGCGACATCGCCCGCGGTCGATTACACACTGGACTGGCGGAACGCAGCTGTCACCCAGACGCGCTCGGCTGCCGTTGGCGACCTGAACATCAACGCGAAGGGCCGTTTTGAAGGAAACAGGCTGACGATCGATACGCGCACGAGCGGCGCCGGGGGCGCAGTCCTCACCGGTGGAGGATCGCTTGTCGTATCCGGAGGTCAGGATGTCGACATGCGCTTCGTCGGCGATCTGCCCTTCGCGGCCCTGTCCGGACTGCTGTCACAACAGGGTCTCGTGTTGGAGGGCGTAGCAAATGTCGAGCTCACCGTATCCGGCAATCTCCACGCTCCCGTTATCGGTGGCAGACTGACGACGAGTGGCGCACGGCTGATCGACGTGCGGAGAAATCTCACCGTAGAAGACCTTGCCGCCACGGTCGCACTTGCCGAGAACCGGGCGACGATTTCTAGTCTGTCTGGGCGTCTGGCGAGCGGCGGCACGGTGTCGGGCTCGGGCACCATCGACATTCGGTCTCCCGGATTACCTGCCGATATAGAGATCAAACTCGGCAAGGCCGTCTACGTCGATGGAACACTCTTCCACTCGACCGTCGACGGCACGCTCGGCTTGCAAGGCCCCCTTCTCTCCGGCCCCATCCTCTCCGGATCGCTCGCGCTCTCCGATACGGCCATTACGGTGCCTGAACGGCTACCCGCAAGTCTCGCCGAGCTCGACGTCAAGCACAGAAACGCCCCGCCGGACGTGCGCGCGCAAACCGCCGCATTGCGACCGACGGAGGCGCGTGGCAGCAGTTCCAGCGTCCGGCTCGACCTTGCCGTTTCCTCGCCCTCGCGCGTGTTCGTGCGCGGACGTGGGATTGATGCCGAACTCGGAGGCTCACTCACCCTGAAGGGTACCGCCGCCGATCCCGAGGTCAGCGGCGCCTTCACGTTGCGGCGCGGGCGTCTGGCCATCCTGACGAAGCGGCTGGACTTCACCAAGGGAACGATCACCTTCGGCGGCGGGCTCATCCCCATTCTCGACATGGAAGCCACCACCACGTCCGGCAGCACGACCATAACGGTGACACTCTCCGGGTTCGCCAACAATCCGCAGGTCGCCTTCTCGTCTTCCCCGGCCCTGCCGCAGGACGAAATCCTGGCGCAGCTCATTTTTGGTCAGTCGATGACCCGGCTTTCGGCGCTTCAGATCGCCCAGCTCGCAGATGCCGTGGGACAGCTTGCCGGCGGGCAGACGTCTCTCTTCAACAGCCTGCGCGGCGCGATCGGCATCGACAACCTCGACATCACCACCGATGAACGAGGCCAGGCCCAGTTCCGCGCCGGAAAATACCTGAACGAGCGCACCTATATCGAGCTTGAGCAAGGGGCGAACGGAACGGGTCGGGCTATCATCAATCTCGATGTCGGCCGCGGTGTCAAACTGAAGGGCGAGGCAGGCGGCGACGGTTCCGGCGGTGCCGGTATTTTTTACGAAAAGGAATACTGACCCCGACGTCGCGTGTGCGCGACAAGCGGCGGGGTCAGTAGCTCACCTTGCTGGTCTTCAGGAGAATATTGCTCTCCGTGTTGTTGATGCCTTCGATGAGGCGGATGCGCCGCAGCGTCTCGTCGAAGGACGCGAGGTCGCGATCCTCGAGCTCCGCGACGAAGTCCCATCGGCCGTTGGTGCTGTGAAGGGCGCGCACCTCGGGTAGCCCTCGCAACTGATGGGCGACCTTGTCCGCAAACTTGCCGACGACCTCTATCATCACAATCGCGCGGACACCGGCTGCACGCAGCTCACTTCCGGTTTTGATGGTGAACCCTGCGATGGTACCGTCTGCAACCATGCGGTCGATCCGTGCAGCGACGGTGGCGCGCGAGGCACCGGTCATCGCCGCGAGCGATGACACGGCAATCCTCGCATTGTGACGCAATGCGCCGAGTATGGCGTGATCGAGATCGTCCAAGGGTCACATTCCGTCAAAATGGCTTTTCATTTTGTTAAATCTAACTTCCTTTTAGGCACTTTTCCATCTTTTTGCTGACGCCGTGCGTAGAGATAATCCCCAGGAGAACACAAGGAGCAGCGAATGCAGGCGCAGCAGAAGGCAGTGACACTGATCGGGGTGCCGGTCGAGGAAGGATCCGGCCGCGGCGGTTGTGCGATGGGACCGGCGGCCCTCAGGATTGCCGGGATTGGGCACGTCCTGCAGGAACTCGGGTATCGCGTGAACGATGCGGGCGATCTCCGCCCAAAACCGGCGGACGATCTCGCCGCGAGCGCAAGGGCTCGCAATCTTCCCGCTGTCGCCGCATTCACCCGCGCCCTCGAGAAGACCACGTTCGATGCAGCTGCCGCCGGCAGCTTGCCGGTGGCGCTCGGCGGAGACCACAGCCTGTCGATGGGCAGTGTTTCCGGCATGGCACGCTACGCCGCACAGGCAGGCCGTCCGCTTTTTGTCCTCTGGCTCGATGCCCATGCCGACTTCAACACGCCGGAGACATCCCCCTCCGGTAATATGCACGGCATGCCCGTGGCCTTCTTCTGCGGTCAGGTGGAGTTCGCTCCCATTCTTCCGACCGAACGACCGTTCGTCGATCCCAAGCGGGTCTATCAGGTTGGCATCCGCTCGGTAGACGAAGAGGAACGCATCGCGATCGCCAGGCACGGAGTCAACGTCTTCGATATGCGGGCCGTGGACGAGGAGGGTGTCGGCGCCATCATGCGCAGGATTCTTGCCGAGGTCGAGAGTAGCAATGGCCTCCTACACGTAAGCCTCGATGTCGATTTCCTCGATCCGGACGTCGCTCCCGGTGTCGGCACGACGGTACCGGGCGGAGCAACCTTCCGCGAAGCGCACCTGATCATGGAAATGCTCCACGACAGCGGGCTCGTCTCCTCGCTCGACCTCGTCGAACTGAACCCTTTCCTGGACGATCGCGGCAAAAGCGCCCGTGTCCTCGTTGATCTCGCGGCGAGCCTGTTCGGCCGCCGTGTCCTCGATCGCCCCACCCGCTCCGCCTGAGCCACAAGGAACGCCGCCATGTCCCAGACCGCTGAACTGATTGCCACCGAACACCGTCTCGGCGCCCATAACTACAAGCCGCTCGACGTCGTCTTGACGCGAGGCCAGGGCGTGCATGTCTGGGACAGCGACGGAAACCGCTATCTCGATTGCCTGTCGGCGTATTCTGCGGTCAACCAGGGACACTGCCACCCGCGCATCCTGGCCGCCATGACGGAACAGGCGTCAAAACTCACGCTGACCTCGCGCGCGTTCCGCAATGATCAGCTTGCCCTCTTCTACGAAGAGCTCGCCGCACTTACCGGCTCGCACAAGATCCTGCCGATGAACTCCGGTGCGGAAGCCGTCGAGACGGCGATCAAGGCGGTCCGCAAATGGGGGTACGAGGTAAAGGGTGTAGAGAAGAACAAGGCCGAGATCATCGTCTGTTCGGACAATTTCCACGGCCGAACGCTGAGCATCATCAGCTTCTCGACCGATCCGGACGCCCGCGAAGGCTTCGGCCCCTATACGCCTGGCTTCACCATCGTGCCTTTCGGTGACGCAGCCGCGTTCGAGGCCGCGATCAACGCGAACACCGTTGCCGCCCTTGTAGAGCCGATCCAGGGCGAGGCCGGCGTCATCATTCCCCCGCCGGCTATTTTCGGCGCGTGCGCGAACTCTGCACCGAGCACAATGTCACGCTGATCCTCGATGAGATCCAGACCGGCCTCGGCCGAACCGGCAAGCTGCTCGCCGAAGAACACGAGGGCATCGAGGCGGACGTCACATTGATCGGGAAGGCGCTTTCGGGCGGCTTTTATCCCGTGTCCGCGGTGCTTTCGAACTCCGAAGTGCTCGGCGTGCTGCAGCCGGGTCAACACGGCTCTACCTTCGGCGGCAATCCACTCGCCTGCGCAATCGCCCGTGAGGCACTGAAAGTGCTGGTAGAGGAAGGCATGATCGAAAACGCCGAGAAGATGGGTGCGTATTTCATGGACGGCCTGCGCTCGATCCGCTCCAACATGATCCGCGATGTCAGGGGCCGCGGCCTCATGATGGCGGTCGAGCTGGAGCCGGACGCGGGCGGTGCACGCAAGTACTGCTACGCCATGAAGGATCGGGGTATTCTGGCCAAGGACACCCACGTCAACACGATCCGCCTCGCGCCGCCGCTTGTCATCACGAGGGAGCAGGTGGACTGGGCACTCGAAAACATAGAGACGGTGCTTTCGAAAGGTGCCTGAAGAAGGAAGCGCACGCCAGCTCGCCTGTGGCCCCGGATTTAGATTTGAGCAACACTCTTCCGCTAGGGTGCTCTAAGCGAGACGAGATGTCACTGCCGCAGCCCGGTCCGTCGCATCGCCGGCACGCGCTTTCACGGCATGGGCAAGGACGTTTCGGCGCCGGTGCGGCCAAAGACAAAAGGACTGGGAACACTGATGGCAACGACGATAAACTCCACGACCTTCGGCGGCGACACTCTCGAGATCATCGCTTTCCGACTTCATGACCAGGAATTCTGCGTCAAGACGACGACCATTCGCGAAATCCGCGGCTGGGCACCGTCGACACCCATTCCGCATGCGCCGGCAGACGTGATCGGCGTCATGAATCTGCGCGGCTCGGTGATCCCGATCATCGATCTCGCCTACAAGCTCGGCATGAAGAGCACGGTCGCGAACGAGCGCAGCGCAATCGTTGTCGCCGAAGTCCACAACATGGTCATCGGCATGCTCGTCGATCGCGTCTCTGATATTCTGACGATCCCGAGCTCCCAGGTGCAGCCGGTGCCGGAAATCTCTGCCTCCTTCGACAAGTCCTTCTCCGAAGGCATCATCGCCACCGAAAACGGCATGATCTGCTTCTTGAACCTCTCGAAGATGTTCAAGGGCACGGAAGCCGACGACCTCGCCGCCTGACGGCAGCCCGCGATATCTTGATTTGAGGAGCCCGGCGCTATCGGGTAGCGCCGGGCTTCATTGCGTGCGCGCCCCGTCCTTCGTCAGGTGAGTTGATCGCGGACAGGGCCTGACGTACGACAGGGAAGACAGAATCGTCTGAGGTTTCAACGTCATGCAACTGCTTCTCATCCACACCGGCGGCACGATCGGCATGGCCCCCGGACCAAAAGGCCTCGCTCCGGTCAGAGGACTCGTCGAAAACGCAGTCGCAGAACGCCTGCCGGCAGGCGTCACGCTGCATAGCCATGTCTTCGATCCACTGATCGACAGCGCCGACATGGGACCAAACGATTGGAACGCGATCCTGTCGGCCATCCGCACCTACCCCGGAATGCCCGTCATCGTGACCCATGGCACCGACACCATGGCCTTTACCGGTGCCGCGCTTTCGCAGGCGCTTGCCGGAGAAGGCCGCAGCGTCATTCTTTGTGGATCCATGACACCGCTCGGCATGGGTGGCGATGCCGAAGGCAATCTTGCCCTGGCGATCGAGGCTGCCATGACGGCTGGTGAAAGCGTGCAACTGGCCTTTGCAGGTTCACTACTGCCGGCAGACGGCCTCGTGAAGCACCACAGCCACGAAGCGCTGTCGTTCCGCTCACAGCAGCAGTTACCGCAAACAATACCGGCACGGCGCAGCTTCTCCGCCCGCCGACTCGCCATCCTGACGCTCTCGCCGGGACTGCCGGCCGGGGCGCTGGAAGCCACCCTCGCCGCGCTCGACGGCGCTGTCCTGCGCGTCTTCGGCGCAGGCACGGCGCCGTCGGATCAGAGGACACTGAAGGTTCTCGCCGACGCCGTCGCTGCAGGCAAGCGAATCCGTGCGGTCAGCCAGTGCGAGGCAGGTGGGCTGACACCGGGGGCCTACGCCGCGGGCGCAGGTCTTTGGGCAACCGGCGTCGAGAATGGTGGACCGGAAACACCGGAAGCGGCTCTCATCCGCCTTTGGCTCAACTGAGGCGAATGCAAGAGAGGCGGACTTTTCAGCCCGCCCCCCACGAAAAATCTCTCTTTTAGTCAGGCTCAGCTGAAGAGCACGAAGGTCTTCTGCAGCGTAATCCAGACACCCCAAAGGATCGGGAGACCGATAACGGCCCAAGCGGCCAGCGCCTTTCCGTCGAGCCCACCCTTGCCGATGCCGAAGGAGCCCGTCGGGCCGGCGTTGCTTGCCTGAGTTTTGGCTTGCAGGGCCGCGACTTCGTCGTCCGACATGAACCACTTGTCGGAGAGCGGCCTGACCAGCGCGTTGGCAATGAGCCCCAAGGCCAGCATGCCGGCAAGAATGTACATCGTGAAGTCGTAGACCTGTGCACGGGGGATCCCCGCAGCGATCTGCGCCTCGCGAATGTAATTGACCACCACCGGTCCGATGATGCCCGCGGTCGCCCATGCCGTCAGAAGCCGACCATGGATCGCACCCACGAACTGCGTACCGAAGATGTCGGCAAGATACGCCGGGATGGTCGAGAATCCCCCGCCATACATGGAGAGAATGACGCAGAAGGCCGCCACGAAATACACTTTGCTGCCGATGCCGGCCGCCCATGGTGCCGAGGCATAGAGCAGGATGCCGAGCAGGAAGAAGACGTAATACGTGTTCTTGCGCCCGATCTTGTCAGAGAGTGATGCCCAGAAGAACCGTCCGCCAATGTTGAACAGCGACAGCAGCCCGGTGAACCCGGCAGCGATCGCGGCGACGGCAGCCAGTTGTTCCTTGCTGAGATCGGCAAACTTCAGTTCCGGAACACCGATCAGCGAACCGGCGAAGATTTCCTGCAGCATCGGCGAGGCCATGCCGATCACCCCGATACCGGCGGAAACGTTGAGCGTCAGTACGGCCCAGATCAGCCAGAATTGCGGCGTCTTGTGCGCGTCGCGCAGATGGACATGGCCGTGCGTAATCATCGCATTGCCGGTGACCTTCGGTTGCCAACCTTCAGGGCGCCAACCGGCGGGCGGAATGCGATAGCCGAAAGCACCGCCCATCATGAAGACGAAATAGATCGCCGCGATCACGATGAAGGTTTGCCACACGCCGACCGAGGTATCGCTCTTGAAAGTGTTCATCAGCATGTTGGCCAGTGGTGCTCCGATCATCGCACCGCCGCCGAAGCCCATGATTGCCATGCCCGTCGCCATGCCGCGACGGTCCGGGAACCACTTGATCAGGGTAGAGACCGGGGAGATGTAACCGAGCCCGAGGCCGATACCTCCGATGACGCCCGCACCGATCCACATCAGCCAGAGCTGGTGGAAGATGACACCGATAGCAGCGAGGACAATCCCACCGCACCAGCAGCAGGCCGCGACGAAGCCCGCCTTGCGGGGGCCAGCGCGCTCAAGCCAGCCGCCCCATATGGCCGCCGAGCTGCCGAGAAGCACGAAAAACAGGGTATACATCCAGCCGAGATCGCTGACGCGCCAGTCGCAGCTGGTCGTGAAGAGCGCCGTGGCCAGGGTCATATCCGGACAGGCGACAGGCGCCGTAATTCCGATCGACTTTGTGAGTGGCAGCCAAAACACCGAGAAGCCATAGGCCATACCGATGCAGAGATGAATGGCAAGTGCCGCCGGCGGCACCAGCCAGCGATTGAAGCCCGGCTTTGCGATGATACGTTCGCGGTCAAGCAAACCCGCACCATAACCGCCGGTTAGTGTTTCCGTGCTAACAGACATTTCTATTTTCCTCCCTTCCCCCGGTCGAAGCCGGCGGATCCATCTGCCTGCAGACAGACATCAGTTCCGATCCGTGGAGCCGATGCACGTACTGCCTCCCCAGCGATGTCGCGCAAGCGAGTCGCTCTCCCGCTTCCGGTGACCCGATGTCGGACAGCGCCGGAAGCAAAGGTCACGTTGCAATCCGCGTGCCAGGAGGCGTCTCGACGTTTTTCAATGTGTTAGGTCGCGCCCACTCGGAAATTTGGACATTTTGTCCGGTTTGCGTGCGACATTTTGTCCGCGCAAAAATTCTTCAATCCGCTTCGGGAAGCCAGACCGTGAAAGTGGTTCCCGCACCCGGACTGCTATCGGCAGTCAGGCTGCCCCCCTGTCGTGTGACCAGTGTCTGGCTGATCGACAGGCCGAGGCCCGTTCCACGCTGTCGTTTGGTGGTAAAGAAGGGATCAAAGACGCGGCGCAGTACGTCGGGTGAGATTCCGACACCGGTGTCCGTCACCTCGATCGCCACGCCCCGCTGCCCCTCGCGGTCCTCGTCTCGACTCTTCAGCGTCAGGGTGCCACCGTCAGGCATTGCGTGGATGGCATTGACGATCAGGTTTACCAACACCTGCTGCAGTTCTGTCCGATTCATCAACACGAGCCGCTCGGCCGTATCCTCCCGAAAAAGGGCGATTGCCCCTTGTTCAGAAGATGCTGCACGAGCGGCAAGGAATCGGAAATGACGTCCGCCGCCACGTGCCGTTCGATGTAGCCGGCATATTCCTCGGGCTTCGCGAACTGCAGCAGCTTG
This sequence comes from Ciceribacter thiooxidans, assembly GCF_014126615.1. Lineage (NCBI taxonomy): Bacteria > Pseudomonadati > Pseudomonadota > Alphaproteobacteria > Hyphomicrobiales > Rhizobiaceae > Ciceribacter > Ciceribacter thiooxidans. The sequence continues at coordinate 126,647 of NZ_CP059896.1, read as the reverse complement.
GTTACGATCTGGCTGATCCGGTGAATCTGTTCGTCGATCAGCCGGAATTCGGTTGCGACCTCCGCCGTATGGTCACCGAGAACACTGCGGACAACGTCGAGATTGCCTTGCATGACGGCTATGGGATTGTTGATTTCGTGAGCGACCCCCGCCGTGATTTCGCCGATCGCCGCAAGCTTTTCGGACATGATCAGTTGCCTCGTCGTCGCCTCGAGTTGCCTGTTGGCGATCTCGAGCTCGTGCGTCCGTGCGGCGACACGGGCATTGAGTTCGTCGTTCCAGGCCCGAAGTTCGAGATCACGTTGCTGGACCTGATCCAGGAGGGTATCGAGATGGTGTGCGACGCGGCCAATTTCATTGTCGGCGCGCACAAGCCCGGTGCGGGCACCGAGGTCCCCCTCCTCGACTCTGCCGATGGTCGCCGTCATGCGCTCGAGTGGCTTGAAGATTCCTCGTGCCCAGCGAAGAAAGATCGGAACGCTGGCAGCGGTCACGGCAAGGAAGGCAAGGCCAATACCGATCAGCGTCTCTGTCTTGGCGCGTGCGAACGGCGCCTCCAGGAAGCCGACATAGAGCATGCCGACCCTCTTGCCGTAGCTGTCGCTGATCGGCTCGTAGGCGGAGACGTACCAGTCATTGACGACGAAGGCACTGTCGAGCCAGACACGGCCATGGTCAAGCACCGCGTCGCGAACGGACTTGGATACGCGCGTACCGAGTGCCCGCTTGTCCTCGAAGAGCCGGACATTGGTGCTGATTCGCACGTCGTCGAGAAAAAGCGTCGCCGTTCCGCGGCTGCCGGCAGGCAGGCTCGCCTCGCGGTAGACGAGATCGTTGATCGTGTCGATGAAAACCAGGTTCTGGTTGAGCAGGACTCCGCCGACAAGCGCGACGCTTCCGCGTCCCGGTATGAATGCGGGGCTTGCAGAATGGACGACCATTCCCCGATTCTCGACGGTCCGGTCGGTCGGCAGCGCGTTCGGCGTCGGTACGAGCTCCAGCTGCGCCTGGGACGCCAGGTCAGCTGAGATTGCGGCCAGCTCGTCGTTGTTGAAGATGTCGATGGCAGTGCTCGCATGGCCGGAGAGCGCAGCCTGAACGACTGGCCAGTCGCTGCGGATCGGAGAGGCGGCTCTCACAAGGGGAGAGGCGGCAAGTGGACCGTCGCTGCCGATGACCATCAGGAAATCCAGCCCGAGCCGCTTGCGGTTCTCGTCGAGGAACGCAGGCAGGGACGCAGCCCCGCGCTGCGTGACGACGTCGCGGAAATCGGCCGAGTCCGTGAGTGACTTGAGGTGCTCACCGGTGTTTTCGAGAATCCGGGACAGGTACTGGTGCGCGATCGTCAGGTCGCCGTTCACCTTGGACGTCAGGAGCGCATCGAACTTGGCTTCCCATCGGGCCATGGTGACGGCAAGCAGCACCGGCAAGATGACGAGCGTTGGCAGCAGTGCAATAGCGAGCAAGCGAAAGCGAATCGAGGAGCCGCCCGCGGTGGACGTGACGGGTGCCGGTCGCTCAGACATTCCACACCAGGCACTTGCGGTCGATCGTCTTGCGCGAGATACCCAGTCGTCGTGCCGCCTCATCCCTGTTGCCGCCAACCTCCTGAAGAACGGCGAGAATGTGTTGCCGTTCCACGTCTTCGAGCGTTGAAGCGGCAGAGGGCAAAGGAGACCGATGACCCTGGAAGTCGTCGGGGAAAGCGCCGAGGATCAGCGACCGCTCGACCAAGTTCCGTAGCTCGCGAACATTGCCGGGCCAGCGATAACGCAGGAGTGCCGCCTTGACCTCCGAGTCCATGGTCACCGGCGGCATGCCGAGTTGCTGGGATAACTTGTCCATGAAGAGGCCAGCCAACTCGAGCACGTCACCGTCCCTCTCGCGTAGCGGCGGCAGAAGGAGTTGCATGACGTTGATCCGGTAGAAGAGATCGGCCCGGAAGTTGCCCTGCCTGACCTGCGCATCGAGGTCCGCATTGGTTGCGAAGACGAAGCGGAGATCGACCGGAACCTCACGCTCCGCGCCAACCGGGCGCACGCGCCTGTCTTCAAGCACCCGCAACAGCTTGCTCTGGGTGGCGAGCGGCATCTCACCGATTTCATCCAGAAACAGCGTCCCGCCCTGAGCGTGCATGAACAGCCCCTCGCGGCTGCTCTCCGCTCCCGTGAAGGCTCCCTTGAGATGGCCGAAAAGTTCGGATTCGATCATGTCCGGCGGGATCGCGGCACAGTTGACCGGCACGAACGGCTTCTCCGCACGATCCGACAACGCGTGGATCGACCGCGCTGCGACCTCCTTGCCCGTTCCGGATTCACCGCTGAGCAGCACGGTCGTCGGCAAGGGAGCGACCCTCGCAATCGTCTCCCGAACACGGCGGATCGCCGAGGATTCGCCGATCAGCTTGTCGCGCAGGAGAATATGATCTGAGGTGGTACGCAATTCGTAGCGCAGGACGAAATTCTCCCGTTGCAACCGCATACGGTCGAGACAACGGGCGACGGCGTTAAGGATCTGATTGGAACGGAAGGGCTTCAGGACGAAATCGACTGCTCCTGCCCTCAGTGCCTGGATCGCCGTCTCCAGGTCTGCGTAGGCCGTCATGAGGATCGCATCGGCATAAAAACCGATCGACCTTTGCTCCACAAGCCAGTCGACGCCGTTCCTGCCAGGCATGATATTGTCGAGAATGACGACGTCGAAGTGGTGGCGGTCGAGCTTGCGGGACGCTTCGTCTGTATCGGCCGCCTCCTCGATCCGCTTGCAGCGCGGTCCGAGGGTGCGGACGAGAAAGTTACGCATCCCCGGCTCGTCATCGACGACGAGAATGGAGGCTTGCGCAAGCCACGGTCCGAATTCGGGCACACGTTCGGCGGCGGCTGACTTCCGTACCGTCTCTGCCCGCACTAGCCTCTCCATCCCCTCGATCAGACTACCGTCTTGAATAGCAGAGAAGGCGAGGTCGCAAAAGCCACGGGACACGTCGGCAAATGACCAGCAACGCTATGCCGGCTGCGGCCGCTTGACCAGTTTCGCGGCATCGAGAACCAGCGGGTCGAGTCCGGCTCCGCCGGCGTCGATGATCTCGAACAGCTGACGACGCATGCGTGGCTCCCAGAACTTGTTGATATGCGTGGCGACCCCATCGATCCGCGTCGCTTCCGGTTGGGACGCAAAGAAGGATGCGATCTGGTTCGCCATCCGAACCAGCTTTTCGGCGGTATGCTCACGCGACATCGGCAACGGCTCCTGGAAACAATATACGGTCAGCGTAGGTGAAGACTTCGAAATCCTCGCCGCGAACGACAGCGACGAGCGTCATGCCGGCCTGTTCGGCCGCCTCGATCGCAAGACGTGTCGGAGCCGAGACGGCAAGCAGGAACCGACTTCCGAGGATCGCCGTCTTCTGGATCATCTCGACCGAGAGGCGGCTGGTGACGACGACCACCCCGTCTGCGCCGCGAAGACCGGCCGTGATGACGGCTCCGCAGAGCTTGTCGAGGGCGTTGTGACGTCCGACGTCCTCACGGATTGCGACCAACCCCTTTCCCGGAACGTAGAAGCCGGCGCCATGGACGGCGTGCGTCCGACGGTTGAGGTGCTGCGCACCGCCGAGCGTCCGGACCGCGTCCACGATTTCCTCCGAGCGCAAGCGCAGATTGCCATCGCCCACGGAGCGGACGGGCCTCAACGCCTGTTCGATTGATTCAATTCCGCAGAGGCCACAGCCGACAGGCCCCGCCATCTGACGGCGACGGGAGCGCAGCGCATCGGCGACAGGATCGGCGAGCGTCACCTGCACGTCGATACCACGCCCCTCGTCAACGACCTCTATACCGATGATCTCCGCCGGATCGGAGATGACGCCCTCGGTGAGGCTGAACCCAACGGCAAAATCCTCGAGATCCGCCGGCGTCGCCATCATGACGGCGTGGGTGGTGCCGCCGTAGCTGAAGGCGATCGGGATCTCCTCGGGAACGGCACGCTCGCCACGCCGCACGACACCTGCCCGGAGCGCAAGCTCCGGAACAGCGACCGCGGCGAGGCGCTCTGGCGTCATTCGGCCGCCTCCAGTTTCCCGGCGATGCGACGCGACTTCCGCGACAGGTCTTCGTAGTCGCGCTGCCAGTCAGACAGGCCATTGGAGGGCGAAACCTGGACGGCCGTCACCTTGTATTCCGGGCAATTGGTGGCCCAGTCCGAGTAATCGGTGGTGATGACGTTCGCCTGCGTTTCCGGATGGTGGAAGGTGGTGTAGACCACGCCCGGCGAGACGCGTTCGGTGATCAGCGCCCGAAGCGTCGTTTCACCTGCACGGCTGGCCAGCCGCACCCAATCCCCATCCTTGATGCCACGCTGCTCGGCATCGTGCGGATGGATCTCGAGACGATCCTCTGCATGCCATGCGACATTCTCCGTGCGGCGCGTCTGCGCGCCGACATTGTACTGCGACAGGATACGGCCTGTGGTCAGCAGCAGCGGGAAGCGCGGGCCGGTCCGTTCGTCCGTGGCGACATATTCCGTCCGGATGAACTTGCCCTTGCCGCGCACGAAGCCGTCGACGTGCATGATCGGCGAGCCTTCGGGGAACTTCGCGTTGCACGGCCACTGCACCGAACCCATCTTCTCCAGGAGATCGTACGTCACGCTGGCGAAACTCGGCGTCGTTGCAGCTATCTCGTCCATGATCTCTGACGGATGGCTGTAGTTCCACGCCAGGCCCATGGCCCGGGCGAGCATCTGCGTCACTTCCCAGTCGGCATAGCCGTTCTTCGGCGACATGACCTTGCGCACGCGGTTGATACGGCGCTCGGCATTGGTGAACGTGCCGTCCTTTTCCAGGAAGGTCGAGCCCGGCAGGAAGACGTGGGCGTAGTTGGCCGTCTCGTTGAGGAACAGGTCGTGCACCACCACGCATTCCATGGCGGCGAGGCCGGCGGATACATGCTTGGTGTCGGGATCTGACTGCAGAATGTCCTCACCCTGGATGTAAAGGCCCTTGAACGAACCGTCGACAGCCGCATCCAGCATGTTCGGGATGCGCAGACCCGGTTCGCTATCGAGCGTCACGCCCCACATCTTCTCGAAGGTTTCCCGGGTCGCGTCGTCCGAGATGTGCCGATAACCCGGTAGTTCGTGCGGGAATGAACCCATGTCGCACGAACCCTGCACATTGTTCTGCCCGCGCAGCGGGTTCACCCCGACGCCCGGACGCCCGATGTTGCCGGTTGCCATGGCGAGGTTTGCGATCGCCATCACTGTCGTCGAACCCTGGCTGTGTTCGGTCACGCCGAGGCCATAGTAGATCGCGCCGTTGCCGCCGGTTGCATAAAGGCGCGCCGCACCACGGACCAGTTCCGCCGGAACGCCGGTGAACTTCTCCGTCTCTTCCGGTGAGTGCTGAGGCTCGGCGACAAAAGCGGCCCAGTCTTCAAATTCCGACCAGTCACACCGTTCGCGAATGAAGGTCTCGGCGAACAAGCCTTCGGTCACGATGACATGAGCAAGAGCTGTCAGAACAGCAACGTTGGTGCCGGGCCTGAGCGGCAGGTGGAAGTCCGCCCTGGCATGGACCGAATTGACGGTCTCGGTCTCGCGGGGATCGAGCACGATCAGCTTGGCGCCCTGGCGGATGCGCTTCTTCATGCGCGAGGCAAAGACCGGATGCGCCGCCGACGGGTTGGCGCCGATCACCATGATGACATCCGAGTGCTCGATCGAATCGAAGTCCTGCGTGCCAGCCGACGTGCCGAAGGCCTGGCCGAGACCGTAGCCGGTCGGCGAATGACAGACGCGGGCGCAGGTGTCGACATTGTTGTTGCCGAAGCCGGCGCGGATCAGCTTCTGCACCAGGAAGGTCTCTTCATTGGTACAGCGTGACGAGGTGATGCCGCCAATCGAATCCTTGCCGTACTGGTACTGAAGGCGGCGGAATTCGGAGGCGACATGCGCAAGCGCTTCCTCCCAGGTCACTTCGCGCCAGGGATCGGTGATCTTCTCGCGCACCATCGGATTGAGAATGCGATCCTTGTGGGTGGCATAGCCATAGGCGAACCGTCCCTTGACGCAGGAATGGCCGCGATTGGCCTTGCCGTCCTTGTAGGGCACCATGCGCACCAGTTCCTCGCCGCGCATCTCCGCCTTGAAGGAACAGCCGACGCCACAATAGGCGCAGGTGGTGACGACAGAGTGTTCCGGCTGCCCGATCTCGATGACGGACTTCTCGGTGAGCGTCGCCGTCGGACACGCCTGCACGCAAGCGCCACACGACACACACTCGGACGCGAGGAAGTCCTCATGCATCCCCGGAGAAACGCGGGATTCGAAGCCCCGGCCCTCGATGGTAAGGGCGAAGGTACCCTGCACCTCTTCGCAGGCCCGCACACAACGCGAACAGACGATGCACTTCGACGGATCGTAGGCGAAATAGGGATTGCTCTCGTCCTTCGGCATCCAGTGAGCATTCACTTCGCCAGTTCCGGACCTCGCTTTCACATGATTGTCACCGTCGTAGCCGTAACGGACATCTCGCAGGCCCACAGCGCCTGCCATGTCCTGCAACTCGCAATCGCCGTTGGCCGCGCAGGTAAGACAATCGAGCGGGTGGTCGGAGATGTAAAGCTCCATCACCCCCTTGCGGATCTGCTTCAGTCGGTCGGTCTGGGTATGAACCACCATACCTTCGACCGCCGGCGTCGTGCAGGAAGCCGGCGTGCCGGCGCGTCCGTCGATCTCGACGAGACAGAGCCGGCAGGAGCCGAAGGCGTCGACCATGTCGGTCGCGCAGAGTTTCGGCACCTCGATACCGGCTTCCATCGATGCCCGCATGATTGAGGTCCCTGCAGGAACCGTGACGCGCTTCCCGTCGACGGTCAGCGTGACGGTGTTCTCCGACCTCGAAGCCGGAGTGCCGTAATCGATTTCAGGAACGAGGGGCATGGCGAGCCTCCTGGTTGAAAACAAAAGAAAAGGTCCGGCAGAGAGCGACGGTCATCTTTGTCATTCCGCAGCCTCCTTTACGGGCGCCGGCGCGAAATCCTCCGGAAAGTGCTTAAGCGCACTCATCACCGGGTAGGGCGTGAAGCCGCCGAGCGCACAGAGCGAGCCGAACTTCATCGTGTTGCAGAGATCGCCCAGCAACGCCTTATTCTGCTCCGGCTCGATACCATGCGCGATCCGGTCGACCGTTTCGACGCCACGTGTCGAGCCGATCCGACAAGGTGTGCACTTGCCGCAACTTTCGATCGCGCAGAACTCCATGGCGAAACGCGCCTGCTTCAGCATGTCGACGGTGTCGTCGAAAACGACGATACCCGCGTGCCCGATGAGACCGTCGCGAGCGGCAAAGGCCTCGTAGTCGAAGACCGTATCGAAAAGCGAGGGCGGGAAGTAGGCTCCGAGTGGGCCGCCGACCTGCACGGCCTTGACCGGACGCCCGCTCAAGGTGCCCCCGCCGATATCGTTGACGATTTCGCCGAGCGAAAGGCCGAATGCCGTCTCATAGAGGCCACCGTGCTTGACGTTACCCGCAAGCTGGATAGGGATCGTGCCATGGGAGCGGCCGACGCCGAAATCCCGATAAAAGGCCGGTCCACGGTCAAGAATGACGGGAACGGACGCCAGCGAGATCACATTGTTCACCACCGTCGGACAGCCGAAGAGCCCTTGCAGGGCCGGTAGCGGCGGCTTTGCCCTGACGATCCCGCGCTTGCCTTCGAGGCTGTTCAGCAGGGACGTCTCCTCGCCGCAGACATAGGCGCCCGCGCCTTCGCGAACGTCCAGGTCGAAGGCCCGGCCGGACCCGAGGATGGAGGGACCGAGAAGATTTGCCTCCCGAGCGATCGTAATCGCCCGTCGCATCGTCTCGATGGCGTGCGGATACTCGGACCGGGTGTAGATGTACCCCTTGGTCGCACCGGTTGCCATCCCGGCGATGATCATGCCTTCGATCAGCATGAACGGATCGCCTTCCATGACCATGCGGTCCGAAAACGTTCCGGAATCTCCCTCGTCGGCATTGCAGACGATGTATTTCGTCGTGCCCGGGGCATCCAGAACCGTCTTCCACTTGATGCCGGTCGGGAAGCCCGCGCCACCGCGGCCGCGCAAGCCGCTCTCGGTGACCGCGGCAACGATTTCGCCGGGAGACATCGCCAGCGCCTTTTCGAGCCCCTTGAGGCCGCTATAGGCGCGGAAGTCATCGAGCGACAGGGGATCGGTGACACCGCAACGGGCAAAGGTGAGGCGCGTCTGATTGCGCAGGAACGGAATGTCTCTGGTCCGTCCCTGACACAGCGGATGCGCTCCTCCCCGCAGGAAATCCGCAGCAAACAGTTCCGGTACGTCGCCCGGCGTTACCGGCCCGTAGGCGATGCGTCCATGCTCGGTTCTGACTTCCACCATCGGTTCAAGCCAGAGAAGCCCGCGAGAACCGTTGCGAACGACGCGGGCGTCGACACCGCGCGCTTCGATCTCGCGGGAAATCGCCGCGGCAACCTTGTCTGCGCCCACCGCAAGGGCGGCAGCATCACAGGGGACGAAAACGGTTATGGTCATCGGCGCACCTCCGCGATCAGTGCAGCGCAGCTTTCGCCGTCCAGCCGGCCATGCACCTGACCATCGAGCATGGCCGATGGCGCACAGGCGCATAAGCCCAGACAGAAAACCGGCTCGACGGTCACAGCACCGTCCGCCGTCGTGCCACCCCACTCCACGTCGAGCAGCCGTTTCAACTCATCCGCAAGCCGGTCCGCCCCCATCGACTGGCACGCCTCTCCGCGACAGAGCTTGAGCACATGCCGACCGGAAGGTTCCGAACGGAAATCGTGGTAGAAGGAAACGACGCCATGTACTTCGGCGCGTGAAAGATTGAGGGCTTGCGCAATGAGTGGCTTTGCATCTTCCGGAATGAAGCCAAACGCTTCCTGGACCGCATGCAAGATTGGCAGCAAGGGCCCTTCCGAACGCTTGTGCTCTTCGACGATCGCACTCGTGCGAGACAAGATGTCATCCACCGATGACCGTATATTCATGATCAGTCCTCCCAAACCGACACGAAATGGCTTCAGCGGGTCGTGTTGAACCGTTTGGGCGTGCCGGTCTTCTGTTCAGTAGCTTTGCTGCTCAGTGCGCGAGACCGGAAACCTTCGCTGTCCGCTGATTATAGCAGCAAGGATCGCCGACTGGGGGCGTCGGGGTCAATAATGGTGTTTCGTTGATCGATAGATAAAAACTATCAAAACGCTTCGACCTCCGCCAGCCTGCGGCCTTCGTGCAGCAAGGCTGAAACGAGCGGGGTGAACGGCTCACGATGCTGCGCGACAAGACCGACGACATGCTCCGCCTCCGGCTCCACGAGAGGAATCATTCGGATACCGGCGGAAAAACCGAAGGATTCCGCAACGTTCTTCGGCATGATCGAGGCCCATCGTCCGGTGCGGATATGCGAGAAGAGCACGATCATTGAGTTTGATTCGAGCGTAGGCTGCGGCACAACGCCTGCTTCGGCCATATGCTGATTGATGATGCGACGGTTCTGCATGTCCGCGGTCAATAGACAAAGCCGAAGATCGGCAACCTCGCGCCAGGTCACAGTTTCGCGATCGGCCAGTGGCGAGTCCGAGGCCGTGATGAGGTGGTAGCGCTCCGCATAGAGCGGCACCATACTGACGCGGCCAAGCGGTTCGTTGTCGAGATAGGTGATGCCAATATCGACCTCGAAGTTCTCGAGCTGGCTCAGGACCTGCAGTGATGTCCTAGAAATCACAGAGAAGGTCACATCCGGGTGTTTGACCTGGAAGGGCTCCGTAATCTTCGGGACTATGGCGAGCGCTGTCGGAATGGCTGCGATCCGGACATGTCCGGCCAACCCGTGACGGGCGGCCCGCATCTCCTCACGCATCGTCCGGGTGTCGCCGACGATGCGACGCGCCCATTCGAGCACACGCTGTCCTTCCGGCGTCAACCCCTGAAAACGGGAACCGCGCTGGACCAAAACCACTCCGAGCTGATCTTCGAGCTGGCGAATGGCGGCCGAAAGCGTAGGCTGCGAAATCCCGCACTCCTCGGCCGCTCGCCCGAAATGTCGCTCACGCGCCAGGGCGATAAAGAATTCCAGCTTGTCGATCATTGCCGCTCCTCCGCATGAGGAATAGCACAGCTCTCGTCGGCGCGGGAAGCGGCGACAGGATAGCGATCAAGAGCGATTATTGCCTTCCGGCTCGCAATACATCCGGTAAAGAACGGCGAGAAGGTCGTTGAGACCAGGATTGGCGATGCTGTAATAGACCTGCCGGCCCTCTCTGCGTGTCTTGACCAGTTCCTCGATCCGCAGCCGCGCGAGGTGCTGGGAGACCACCGCCTGTTGAATGCCGAGGATCGCCTCGATCTCGCTGACAGTCCGTTCGCCGTTCACGAGGATGCAGAGAATAAGCAGGCGCGATTCGTGCGAAAGCGCTTTAAGCAGTTCACTCGCGGCCGCTGCTTTCGACATGAAGTCGTCGAGATGGCTCTTATCGGTCACGTTGTCCAGCAAGGCTACTACCATCACAGTTCGGTTGAGGCACGCATATGCCTAATTCACGAAATGTCATAAAGTATCTGATTGGCAAAACCAACCCGCAACGTTCCCGTCTTTGCATCAGAGGCGAAGCGACTCCGTCGCTTCCTTGATCAGCATTGCGCTTTTTCGCAAGGCCGCCTGCTCGTCGCGGTCGAGTTCGGGAAAGAGATCGGCAAGCACCCCGTCCGCACCGATGACCCGCGGGACCGAGAGCGCGACATCGGTCACGCCCTCCACCATATCCGTCACGATTGATACGGAGAGAACGTCGCGCTGGTCGCGCGCGATCGCGTTGACGATCCGGGCAAGACCCGCTCCGATGCCATAATAGGTCGCGCCCTTGCCGCTAATGATGCGATAGGCGGCATTGCGTACGCCGTCATCAATGCTCTGACGAACGGTAGCGTCGAGGCGCTTACCGATCTGGTCTGCAAAGGTTTCCAGCCCGATCGATCCCGCGCGTGCGTTGGACCAGGCGAGTACTTCGCTGTCCCCGTGCTCACCGAGCACATAGGCGTGCACAGACTGCGGTGAGATACCGAGGTGACGGCCGACGAGACTGCGAAAACGGGCGGTATCTAGGATCGTCCCTGAACCGATCACCCGCTGCGGCGGCAACCCCGAGAGCTTGGTCGCAACGTGGGTCATGATGTCGACGGGATTGGTCGCAATCAGCAGGATCGCGTCCGGCGCAGCATTCCGGACGGCCTCAACGACCTTGCGAAACACCTCGGCATTCCGCTCGAGCAATTCGAGCCGCGTCTCGCCCGGCTTCTGGCTGACGCCTGCCGCAAGGATGACGATGCGTGCGCCAGCGAGATCATGATAGGCGCCCGAACGGACGAGTGTTGCCGAGACGAAAGGCACAGCGTGAGATATGTCCTCGGCTTGCGCACGAGCCAGGGCGTCGTTCCGGTCGACGAGGACAATCTCGCTGACGCCGCCCATCATGGCCAGTGCGTAGCCGGCCGAGCTGCCTACCATGCCTGCGCCCACGATACCGATCTTCATGCTCACCTGCCGATGTCGCCCGATGCTCGTCGCCCCCGCCTCTCAGGTTCGCTGATGGAAACGGACGCGTCAAGCTGCGGTGGACGGCTCGCCGTCAAATCCGAAATACAAAAAAGGCGGCCTTTCGACCGCCTCTCTTTACTTGCATGGCCCGGAATCAGGCCGGAATGATGGCTCCGTTGAGGTGGGTCAACTCGGCGAGATACTGCTCGAGCTTGGTCTTGTGCTCGGCGCTGTCGGCCTTGTCGAGATCGGCCTTTGCCGCCTCAATTCGCTTTACCAGCGTCTCGCGGTTCAACTCGCTCATCTCGACCGCCGATTCCGCAAGCAGCGTGCAGCCTGTCGGAAGGATATCTGCGAAGCCGCCGAAAACGACGTACCGGCTCGTCTGCCCGGAGGCAGACTTTACCGAAACGACACCAGGCTTGATCGTCGTCATGGTCGGCGCATGATTGGCCATAACGGTCATTTCGCCTTCGGTCGCCGGGATGACGACTTCGCTCACCTTCTCGGAAAGCAGCAGACGTTCGGGCGAAACGAGTTCAAAGTTGAAATTGTCGGCCATGACTCTTCACTTTTTCAAATGGAGGGCAGAGGCGCGCGTCGGAACGCGCGCCCGTTGCAGGATCAGGCAGCTTCGGCCGCCAGCTTCTTCGCCTTCTCGATCGCTTCGTCGATCGAGCCGACCATGTAGAAGGCAGCTTCCGGCAGATGGTCGTACTCGCCGTCGACCAGGCCCTTGAAGCCCTTGATCGTGTCTTCGAGAGCAACCAGCTTGCCCGGCGAACCGGTGAAGACTTCAGCGACGAAGAACGGCTGGGACAGGAAGCGCTCGATCTTGCGGGCGCGAGCAACCGCGATGCGGTCGTCTTCCGACAGTTCGTCCATGCCGAGAATGGCGATGATGTCCTGGAGAGCCTTGTAGCGCTGCAGGGTCGACTGAACCTTACGAGCGACCTCGTAGTGCTCTTCGCCGACGACCAGCGGGTCGAGCATGCGCGAGGTGGAGTCGAGCGGGTCGACGGCCGGGTAGATGCCCTTTTCGGCGATCGAGCGCGACAGAACGGTCGTTGCGTCCAGGTGGGCGAACGAGGTGGCCGGTGCCGGGTCGGTCAAGTCGTCGGCCGGAACGTAAATGGCCTGAACCGAGGTGATCGAACCCTTGGTCGTGGTGGTGATACGCTCCTGCATGGCGCCCATGTCGGTCGCCAGCGTCGGCTGATAGCCCACGGCCGAAGGAATACGGCCGAGCAGAGCCGACACTTCGGAACCTGCCTGCGTGAAGCGGAAGATGTTGTCGACGAAGAACAGAACGTCCTGGCCCTTGTCGCGGAAATCTTCAGCGATCGTCAGACCGGTCAGAGCGACGCGAGCGCGGGCGCCCGGCGGTTCGTTCATCTGGCCGTAAACGAGGGCAGCCTTGGAGCCTTCGCCACCACCATGCTTGTTCACGCCGGACTCGATCATTTCGTGGTAAAGGTCGTTGCCTTCGCGGGTGCGTTCTCCCACGCCGGCAAATACCGAGTAACCACCGTGCGCCTTGGCGACGTTGTTGATCAGTTCCATGATGAGAACCGTCTTGCCGACACCGGCGCCGCCGAACAGGCCGATCTTGCCGCCCTTGGCGTAAGGAGCGAGAAGGTCGACGACCTTGATGCCCGTGACAAGGATCTGGGCTTCCGTCGACTGCTCGATGTAGGCCGGAGCTTCCTGGTGGATCGCGCGCTTGCCGGAGGTGACCAGCGGGCCGGCTTCATCGACGGGCTCGCCGATGACGTTCATGATGCGGCCGAGCGTCTCGGGACCGACCGGAACGGTGATCGGAGCGCCGGTATCGATAACCGGCTGGCCGCGAACCAGACCTTCGGTCGAGTCCATCGCGATCGTGCGAACCTGGTTTTCACCGAGGTGCTGGGCAACTTCGAGAACGAGGCGATTGCCGCCGTTGTCGGTCTCCAGCGCGTTGAGGATCGCAGGCAGCTCGCCGTCGAACGCAACGTCAACAACAGCACCGATGACCTGGGTAACCCGGCCTGCGGAGCCGGTTGCGGCCTTCGCCGCGGTAGATTTCGGGTAGCTGCCTTAGCCATGTTTCTTACCCTCTTTCCTTAACCTCAGAGCGCTTCCGCGCCCGAAATGATTTCAATGAGTTCCTTGGTGATCTGGGCTTGGCGCTGTCGATTGTATGAGAGCGTCAGCTTGTTGATCATCTCGCCGGCATTGCGCGTCGCATTGTCCATTGCGCTCATCTTGGCGCCCATTTCACCGGCGACGTTTTCGAGCAGAGCCCGGAAGACCTGCACCGAGATGTTGCGCGGAATGAGATCGGTCAGGATCGCACCGGCATCGGGCTCATATTCATAGACGGCGGACGCACCCGTCGGGGCGGCCGCTTCCGGAACAGCAGCCGGGATCAACTGCTGTGCGGTTGGAACCTGGCTGATCACGGACTTGAATTCCGAATAGAACAAGGTCGCAACGTCGAACTCGCCCTTGTCGAACATCGAGATGACCTTGCGGCCAATCGTGTCGGCATTCTCAAAGCTGATGCGCTTGACTTCGCGAAGGTCCGTACGCTCGACGATGTTGGCGGCAAACTCGCGACGCAGACTGTCGTAGCCCTTCTTGCCGACGCAGAAGATCTTGACGGTCTTGCCGGCGGCGAGAAGCCTGCGCGCATGGTCGCGGGCAAAGCGGGCGATCTGCGAATTGAAACCACCGCAAAGGCCGCGCTCGGCGGTGCAGACGATGAGCAGATGCACATCGTCCTTGCCTGTCCCGGTCATCAGCCGCGGTGCACTGTCGTCGCTGCCGACCGCCTGAGCGATATTGGCGAGGACGGCACCCATGCGCTGCGAATAGGGACGAGCGGCCTCGGCCGCCTCCTGCGCACGACGCAGCTTCGCCGCGGCGACCATCTTCATCGCCTTGGTGATCTTCTGCGTCGCCTTGACGGAGGCGATCCGGTTTTTCAGATCCTTAAGTGAAGGCATCCGTTATCCGTCCTTGGCTTGAGCCCCGATTACGAGAACGACTTGGCGAACGAATCCAGAGCAGCCTTGAGCTTACCCTTCGTATCGTCGCTGATCGCTTTCTCCGTACGGATGGTGTCGAGAATGGCCTTGCCTTCCGAGCGAAGGTAGGAGAGCAGGCCCTGCTCGAACTTGCCGACCTGGTTGACGGCGATCTTGTCGAGGTAACCGTTGACGCCAGCGAAGATCACGGCCACCTGTTCTTCCGTCTTCAGCGGCGAGAACTGCGGCTGCTTCAGAAGTTCGGTCAGACGTGCACCGCGGTTCAGCAGGCGCTGCGTTGCGGCGTCGAGGTCCGAACCGAACTGGGCGAAGGCGGCCATTTCACGATACTGGGCGAGCTCGCCCTTGATCGAGCCGGCAACCTGCTTCATCGCCTTGATCTGCGCCGAAGAGCCGACGCGAGAAACCGAGAGACCGACGTTAACGGCCGGACGGATGCCCTGGTAGAACAGGTCGGTTTCAAGGAAGATCTGACCGTCGGTGATCGAGATCACGTTGGTCGGGATGAAGGCCGAAACGTCGTTACCCTGGGTTTCGATGACCGGCAGAGCGGTCAGCGAGCCGGCGCCACGCTCGTCGGAGAGCTTTGCGGCGCGCTCCAGCAGACGGGAGTGCAGGTAAAAAACGTCGCCCGGATAAGCTTCGCGGCCCGGCGGACGGCGCAGCAGCAGCGACATCTGGCGATAGGCGACAGCCTGCTTCGACAGGTCGTCATAACCGATGAGGGCGTGCTGGCCGTTGTCACGGAAGTACTCACCCATCGCGCAACCCGCGAACGGAGCGAGATACTGCATCGGAGCCGGGTCGGACGCGGTCGCAGCGACGATGATCGAGTACTTAAGGGCGCCGCGCTCTTCGAGAACCTTCACGAACTGGGCAACGGTCGAGCGCTTCTGGCCGATGGCCACATAGACGCAGAACAGCTTGTCGCCGTCCGGGCCATTGTCGTGAATGGCCTTCTGGTTGAGGATCGTATCGAGAATGATGGCGGTCTTGCCGGTCTGACGGTCGCCGATGACGAGCTCGCGCTGGCCACGACCGACCGGGATCAGAGCGTCGATGGCCTTGAGGCCCGTCGACATCGGTTCATGAACCGACTTGCGCGGAATGATGCCCGGAGCCTTGACGTCGACGCGAGCGCGACGGGTAGCGTTGATCGGGCCCTTGCCGTCGATCGGATTGCCGAGCGCGTCGACGACGCGGCCGAGCAGTTCCGGACCGACCGGAACGTCCACGATGGCGCCGGTCCGCTTGACGGTGTCGCCTTCCTTGATGTCGCGGTCGTTACCGAAGATAACGACGCCGACATTGTCGGCTTCGAGGTTGAGCGCCATGCCGCGGATGCCGCCCGGGAATTCGACCATTTCGCCGGCCTGGACATTGTCGAGACCGTAAACGCGGGCGATACCGTCACCGACGGAAAGCACCTGGCCGACTTCCGAGACCTCAGCCTCCTTGCCGAAATTTTTGATTTGATCTTTAAGAATTGCGGAAATTTCCGCGGCGCGGATATCCATCAGCCAACCTCTTTCAGTGCAAGCTTAAGGGTGGAAAGTTTGGTGCGAAGAGACGTGTCGATCTGGCGGGATCCGACCTTGACGATCAGGCCGCCGAGAATGGAGGGATCGACGGTGACAGAGACCGCCACATCCTTTCCGGTCACGCCCTTCAGCGCCGCCTTCAGTTCGTTTTCCTGTTCGCCGGTCAGCGCATGGGCGGAGGTCACCTCCGCCGTGATCTCACCACGATGGCGAGCGGCGATACGGCGGAAAGCCGTGATCATTCCCGAAATGGCAAAAAGCCGACGGTTGCCGGCTACCACCTTGATGAAATTGCCAACGAGGCTGCCGAGGCCCGCCTTCTCGCAGAGCACCGAAACGGCCTTGACCTGGTCTTCCGCCGAGAAGACAGGGCTCTGAACGAGGCGCTTCAGATCAGCGCTGCCATCGATCATTGCCTGGAAACGATCAAGATCGGCACTCACGGTGTCGACGGCGCCGGCTTCGAGCGCAAGCTCGAAAAGCGAGGAAGCATAGCGCTCCGCCACACCTGAGATAAGCTGGGATGTGTCTGCCACGGGCAAAAATTCCCTGATTATGACCCAAGACCGCCACCACTTCCGTACGGAAGCGCTACGGCTTTGAAATCGTTACGTTTTCCCCAGAAATGCAAGCCTTTTAGACCTGCTTTCTCCTAATTTCGCGGTCCGTCTAGCATACGAACTCTGGACTCGCAACACGCGTATTGCCCGATTACGCCTTTAGCACAAGCCCAAACCGGCAATTTTGTACCCGGCCGCGCCGAATTGGGCGAAGGCCTCCGGCACGCTGGCTTGACGGAGCTTAAGTCAGACCAAAAACGTAGGCTATCGGCAGTGAGGCAAGCACTGCAGAGACAATCAGAAGTAGAATACCGCGCAGGGAAGTGCCGCCATCCGACATTACCGAGAGTATTCGCCCGAAGACGGACATTGCAAGCGCGGCGCCGAAGGCGAGATAGACCATCGGTTGGGCGAGCAGCAATGCGCCGCCCGCGAAGCCGAAAAGCATGCCGCCGTAGGAACGTGCGGCCGCGAAACCTTCGGCCATACCTTCACGCGGCTGAAGCCCGCAAAATCTGAACGTCAGCCCCGGGGCGAACATTACGAAGAGGCCAATCAATGCCGTAACGGCAGCCGATACGAAAGCCAGTTGCTCGCCAAATTCCGTCGGAAAATAGAATTCCATGATGCCCCTCTTATGCGCCGGCCGGCCTTCGTCTTGCCGGAGTTCGTCGGCGTTCCGCTTCTCTCCCTAGTGGAAACGCGGGCCATTTTCCAGAGTGCCTGCGTGGCCGGCTCAGAGAAAGCTCTGCGGATCGACGTCCACCTGCACGTGGACGGAGCGCCTCTCTTTCGGTCCGCGTTCGAGCATGGTGCGAACGAAGGCCTGCATGTCGCTGCTGCGCCGGCCGTGGACCAGCAGGCGGAAACGGTGCCGACCGCGGATCAGGGCAAGAGGCGCTTCTGCCGGTCCCAATATCGCGATCCCCTCCACCATGGGTGCTGAATGCCGCAATTGTCGCGCATGCGTTTCCGCCTCCCCGCGCGTATCGGCAGAGACGATGATAGACACAAGGCGTCCGAAGGGCGGAAGACCGGCCCGCTCGCGCTCGGATATCTCGCGCTCGTAAAACGCTGCGGCATCGCCGGAGACAAGCGCCTGCATCACCGGATGCTGTGGCTGGAACGTCTGGATGAGACCGTGGCTCTTGCGCCCCGTTCGTCCGGCACGACCGGTGACCTGCGAAAGCAATTGGAAGGTCCGTTCGGCCGCACGCGGATCACCGTTCGCAAGGCCGATATCCGCGTCGACAATCCCGACGAGCGTCATCAGGGGAAAGTTGTGGCCCTTCGCGACGAGCTGCGTGCCGATCACGATGTCCGCTTCCCCGTTTGCAATCGCTTCCAGTTCGAGCCGCAGACGTTTGACGCCTCCCAAGTCCGAGGAGAGCACCAGCGTTCTCGCATCCGGAAAATGCCGCTCCACCTCCTCGGCGATGCGCTCGACGCCGGGGCCGCAGGCGACCAGGTGATCAAGCGTCCCGCATTCCGGACAGGCTTGCGGCGTCGGCTCGGCATAACCGCACTGATGACACTGGATCTGGCCACGGAAGCGATGCTCCACCAGCCAGCTGGAACATTGCGGACACTGGAAGCGATGGCCGCAGACCCGGCAGAGCGTCAGGGGCGCATAGCCGCGACGATTGAGAAAGAGCAGTGCCTGTTCGCCACGCTCCACCGTCTTGCCGACGGCTTTGAGCAAAACGGGGGAAAGGAAGCCACCGCGTTCCGGCGGAGATCGCCGCATATCGATGAGATGAAGGTCCGGTAGCGCAGCACCCGCAAATCGCGTCGGCAGATGAATGCGCCGGTAGCGCCCGGCAAGGCAGTTGACCTGGCTTTCGACTGAAGGCGTCGCGGAGACCAGAACGACCGGAAAGTCCCCGATCCTGGCACGAACCACCGCCATGTCGCGGGCATTGTAGAAAACTCGGTCCTCCTGTTTGAACGCCGGGTCGTGCTCCTCATCGACAATGATCAGGCCGAGATCTTCGAAGGGGAGAAACAGGGCCGATCGCGCACCCGCGACGACGCGGACTTCGCCGGTGGCGGCCTGCCGCCAGACCTTTTCGCGTGTGCGGGTGGCGAGATCGGAATGCCATTCCGCCGGTTTCGATCCGAAGCGATCATGGAAACGCTCCAGGAAGTTTGCCGTGAGGGCAATTTCCGGCAGCAAGATCAATACCTGCCGACCCTGTCGGATGGTTTCCGCAATTGCCTCGAAATAGACTTCTGTCTTGCCGGAGCCGGTAACACCATCGATCAAAGCGACCGAAAACCCGCTGCTCCGGATGCCTTCGAGGATATCCTCCGCCGCTTCCTCCTGCGGACCCTCCAGGCGCGCCGGCGCGTAGTCGGCGTCCGGCTTTGCGACCAGGGGCGGCGGTGGCAAGAAGACGGTCTCGAACACGCCCTGGGCCGCAAGCCCATCAATCACGCTCGCTGACACGCCGCCCGCGTGGGCAAGACCGCTCTTCGTCCACGATAGTCCATCACCCGCAAGATCGAGCACCTTGCGCCGTGCGGATGTCATGCGCTCCGGCACGATGCCGGAAAAGCGTAGCCCTTCGACCATGGGATCCGGATCAAATGCCGCAGGCGCCCGAAGCGCCATGCGGGCGACGAGTCCCGGTGGCGAGAGGGTGTAAGCGGCCACCCAGTCCAGAAAGCTGCGCATGTTCTTGTCGATCGGCGGACAGTCGAAGACCTTCTCGATCGGGCGCAGCTTGCGCGGATCGACCTCGCCGCCTTCCGGTCCGTCCCAGACGACGCCGATCACCTGACGTGGGCCGAGTGGCACCTGCACAATCGAACCCGCCTCGACTGCCATACCTTCCGGCACCACGTACGAATAGGGAACCGGCGCCGGCATGGGAACCAGAACCGGGACTACGCGGGATTTCGGAGCGGCGAAGAGTTCGGGCGAATCGTCTTTCATCGGCCTGCAAATTGACTCTCGCGTGCCCGAAAGGAAACCGCAAAAGCAATACGGCCATTCCGGATCCGGCCATTCACCACGAAAACGACGCGTCCCCGTCCGTCGCAAGGTGGTGAACCGTGTGCCGCTCGAGCGCGGCGGTCACTTCCACAGCATCGCCTTCGAGCTGTTCCGGTGGGATCATCTGCCCGATGGTGAATTCGAAACGATCGCCCTTCTTGTTGAGAAGCTCGTAAAAGACCGTCATGTCGCGCAGCTCCGTCGACCACTTGGCAAACCAGTAGAACAGTCCGGAATTGCGCGCCTTCATGTGGACCGGCAAGATCGGCAGATTGTATTTGCGGGCAAGGCCGATCGCCGAGGTCTTCCATGGCCGTTCGTTGAGTCGTCCGTTCGCCCAGTAAGCGATCCGCCCGGAGGGAAAGAGGACCGTCGCCTTCTGCTCGGCCACCGCACGGTTGGTGAGCTGCAGCGTTTCGCGCGCTTTCAGCTTGCTCTTGTACTCCTCCCGCCACTCGACCGGAATGACCATCTCCACCAATCGCGGGTTCACACGCACGGCGTCCCGGTTGGCGAAGAACATCATGTCCGGTCGTCGTTCCTTCAACAGGTCGAAGACTGCCACCCCGTCGGCGATGCCCGTCGGATGGTTGCTCACCAGGATGAAGCCGCCCGAGGAGGGAATGCGCTCGGGATAGCGCGCCTGAATTTCGAGCCGCAGTACGTTGCTCAGATATTCGAAGGCCTGGAATCCCGGCACGTTGGCGACATCATCCGCAAATTCGATGGCCTTGTCATAACGCAGAAGCGTATAGAGAAAGGGCCGCATCACCGGCCAGAGCGGATGTTTGACGATCTTCTCGCCCCGTTCGGCAATCAGCGTATCGACGATGTGTCCGGGCTGACCTTGCGATACCAGGGCGACTGCCTCTGCGAACTGTCCCAACATCGTCGAATCACGGCGAGCCATGGAATACCCCGGTTCTGTCGATCTGCGTCATCGCAGCTCAATGTGATGGAAGCGTGACGAATCCGTATGTTAGCTCTTCACTAACACATGCCGGGCATGTTGGTTCAGCAGTCTCCCAAAGTAAAGGTTCGTACGCTTGAACGTACTGCTCGTCATCGCCGCACCCGACCTCATAAAGGAACGCCAGCAATGGCTTGAGAGCCTCGCAGGCGAGAGGCGTCTCGCTGACAATACGCTCGAAGCCTATGAGCGGGACACCCGCCAATTCCTCGGCTTTCTCACCACCCATCTTGGTGCTCCGCCCGACGTCGGCGACATCGCCGAGCTCCGGCCGGCGGACCTCAGAGCCTTCCTGGCCGCCCGCAGACGGGAAGGTTCGGGCGCACGCTCGCTCGGCCGGCATCTAGCCGGGCTTCGCTCGTTCCTGCGTTATTTGGAACGAAAGGGGCTCGTCAACGCCGCCGGCGCCGGCGCCATTCGGTCGCCGAAACAGCCGAAGTCGCTGCCGAAGCCGCTGACCGGAAACCAGGCGATATCCGTCGTGCAGGCGGACTCGCAGCTGAGCGACGAGCCCTGGATCGCCGCGCGCAACGCCGCTGTCCTGACCCTGCTCTACGGCTGCGGCTTGCGTATTTCCGAAGCACTCGATCTGACGCCAAAGGCGTTCGACGGCAAGAGCAGCACGTTACGAGTCACAGGCAAGGGCCGCAAAACGCGCATCGTTCCGCTATTGCCCGTCGTGAACGAGACCGTCGAGAGCTATATACGACTTTGTCCCTACCACCTCGAAGCGGACGGTCCCCTGTTCCGCGGCGCGCGGGGTGCCAGGTTGCAACCGGCGATCATCCAGCGCGAGATGCAGCGGCTGCGCTCGGCGCTCGGACTGCCGGATTCCGCCACACCCCATGCGCTCCGCCACTCCTTTGCCACCCACCTTCTGAGCGGCGGCGGAGATCTGCGTACGATCCAGGAACTGCTGGGACATGCGAGCCTCTCAACCACGCAGGTCTACACCGCCGTGGATGCGGCGAGGCTTCTCGACGTCTACGAGAAGGCGCACCCGCGCGCCTGATCCGCACGTTAACCAAAGACGTTAAAGAAACGTGAGCAACGGCCACAGTAGTCTCCTACGATTGCAACCGGAACGCTTCGATGCTCGCCAGCCTCTTCAACCGAAACGGATCGCATCACTCCCTCGCACGTGCGGGGGATGCGGTTCTTTGGTTCCTCGCCATCCTCCATGTGGCCGTCGCCCTCTCATTTCTCCTCATCCTGACCTCCCTCTCGCCTGCCCGCGCGGAAGGCGATAGCGAATGCCCGGGTATCGATCTTCTTTCGGACTTGAAGAGGACGGATCCCGGCACCTACGAGACGGTTCTCCGGGAGGCGGCGGAGACGCCGAACGGCAAAGGCATCTTTTGGAAGATCGAGAAGGATGGCCTCCCCCCATCCTATCTGCTCGGCACCATGCATGTGACCGATCCCCGCGTCCTCAAGATGCCGAAAGGCGCACCCGAAGCACTCACAACCTCTTCGACCATCGTCGTCGAATCCGACGAGATCCTCGACGACAAGAAGGCGGCCGCGGCTCTTCTGCTCCGGCCTGATCTTACGATGTTTACCGATGGCACGTCGATCACCGACCGCCTCTCGCCTGAGGATACGACCCGGCTGAAGGCGGGACTGGAGAAACGCGGAATTCCGCTCGCGACCGTCCTGCGTATGAAGCCTTGGATCATCTCGAGCTTCGTTGCCCTTCCCGGCTGCGAGGTCGCTCGCAAGGCGAAAGGCGCTTCCTTCCTCGACAAGCACATTGCCGAGGAAGCGGTGAAGGCCGGCAAGCCGGTGGTCGGCCTCGAGACGTTTGCCGAGCAACTCGAAGCCGTGTCCTCTCTCCCCGTCGACTTTCACCTTCAGGCCCTGATTGAAACGCTTGCCCTGGGTGACCGGACGAATGACGTCGTCGAGACGATGATCAGGCTCTACACGACTGGCGAGATCGGCATGACCATGCCGATGCTGCAGAAGGTCGCACCGGGCGAGGGCGGTAAGGAGGATAGTGGTTACGTCGCCTTCGAACGTCGGATCGTTCTCGACCGCAACAAGACAATGGCCGAGCGGGCGATGCCTCTTCTCGAAAAGGGCGGTATTTTCATTGCGGTCGGAGCCCTGCACCTGCCGGGCAAGGAAGGGCTCGTGGAACTGTTGCGCGCACGCGGCTATAGCGTAACGGCAGTCAGCGGCTGACGACTGGCCGACCTGCAAGACGGCCGAGCGTGGTTCTCACAATCAGCCTGTGAAACGGCGTAACCGCAAGAATGTAGAGCCGGCCGAAGGTATTATGCCTGTTGACCAGCGTCGTGACGGAGACCTTGCTGCCGGCCGGTCCGGCAGAAGCCACTTCAATCACGATGCGGAAATCCAGATGCTTGTCGTCGAAGCCCAGCACGACCTGATCGTCTCGTTCACTGACGATGGCAAAGGCGCCGACAAAACCCGCCTCCCCGGCTTCGTCTCCGCAGCCTTCAGGCCAAACGGCGCAACGACGCGATTGCGAATGTCGAGCAGACCACGCACCCAGACAGGTGATTGGCCAAGCGCCCAGTGGGCCGCACGGATCGCCGGCATCGCCCGTTCCGGACTGATCACCGCATATCGATCGGCCCAGTCTGCCTCTATCAACGCGGGATGTGGAAGCGCCGGCTCTTCAGAAAAGACATGCGTCACGGCGCTTCCTATTCTTGTCTTATGCTACGGCTGGGCTGCAGCGTTCAGCCTCGGATCATCCGCTGCGCGACGGGCGTCTTCCAGAAGAACTGGTGAACGAGAATCGCGCCGACGTGGAGAACGATCAGCACCCACATCAACAGCTTCAGCGGACCGGCGTGGAGAGAGCCGGCTGTCTCTATGTTAAAGTAATAGGCGGCAATGCCGGCGATCGGCAGCGCGAAGAACAGCAGATAGAAGGTGGCGTGAGTAACCTTCGAAGCCATCTGCGCCAACGGTGGCTCATCGGCGGGGGCCGCCGGCGCGCCTTGGGTGAAGCGCAGGATCAGCCGGATGACGGCGAGACAGAGCACCGCAATCCCGACATAGGCATGGATGTTGGCGGAAGCAATCATGTCGGGCGTTACAGCCTGACCTTCCTCTGCCGCTTCTGTGAATTCCTCCATGCCCTCGGTGAACAGGAGGTTGAACAGGATCAGTGCGGCCATGATCCAGTGGATCAGCCGCTGGGATAGGGAATAAGAGACTACAAGGGAGGATGCCATCTTCTTGCCTTTTATCAAAAGTTTCAGGGCAATTACGTCCGGATGATAAAAGCCGCGGCCCGTTTGGCAAGCCGCGGCTTCTACCATGAAGAAGATTTAATCGAAGCAGGCCGTTACATGTGGATCGGCTTGAAGAAGGTCGCGAGCGCAGCCTCCTTCACCGCTTCCGACATCGTCGGGTGCGCATGGCAGGTCCGTCCGAGATCCTCCGACGAGCCGCCGAACTCCATCAGAACGGCAGCTTCGTGGATCATCTCGCCGGCACCGAAACCTATAATGTGCACGCCGAGAACACGGTCAGTCGCGGCGTCCGCCAGCACCTTAACGAACCCGTCGGTTGTCAGCATCGCGCGAGCACGGCCGTTGGCGCTGAAGGGGAACTTGCCGACCTTGTAGGCGACGCCGGCGGCCTTCAATTCCTCTTCTGTCTTGCCGACCGAGGCGACTTCCGGCTGCGTGTAGACGACACCCGGAATGACGTCATAGTTCACGTGACCATGCTGGCCGGCGAGAATTTCCGCCAGCGCCACGCCTTCGTCTTCGGCCTTGTGGGCGAGCATCGGACCGCGGACGACGTCGCCGATCGCGTAGATTCCGGCGATGTTGGTGCGGAAGTGGCCGTCGATCTCGACGCGTCCGCGATTGTCGAGCGCCACGCCGGCTTCTTCCAGTCCAAGACCTGCCGTGTATGGCTTGCGGCCGGTGGCAACCAGTACGACATCCGCTTCGAGCGTCTGGGCCTCTCCGCCCTTGACCGGTTCGAAGGTGACCTTCGCACCCTTGCCGGTCTTCTCGACGCCCGTAACCTTGGCACCGAGATTGAATTCCATGCCCTGCTTGGCGAGCATGCGCTGGAACTGTTTCGACACTTCGCCGTCCATACCGCCGAGAATGTTGTCCAGGTACTCAACGACAGTCACCTTCGCACCGAGACGCGACCAGACCGAACCGAGCTCGAGGCCGATGACGCCCCCACCGACGACGATCATCCTGCCGGGTACCTTGTCGAGGGCAATGCCACCGGTCGACGAAACGATCACCTTCTCGTCGATGTCGACCTTTACGCCCGGAATGCCCGCAACTTCAGATCCGGTCGCGATGATGATGTTCTTGGTCTCGAGAACCTGCGTCTCGCCCTTGTCGTTGGTGACCTCGACCTTGCCGGCAGCGAGAATCTTGCCCGTACCCTGGATTCCGTCGATCTTGTTCTTCTTGAAGAGGAACGAGACGCCCTCGACGTTCGACTTCACCGTCGCATCCTTGTGCGCCATCATCTTTGCGAGATTGAGCTTGGGAGCTGCGAGCTCAACGCCGAGCGCGTCCATGCCGTGGGCGGCGTGGTGATACATTTCCGATGCGTGCAGGAGCGCTTTCGAGGGAATGCAGCCGACATTGAGGCAGGTGCCGCCGTAGGTCGCGCGCTTCTCGACGACGGCGACCTTTAGGCCGAGTTGTGCCGCCTTGACCGCACACACATAACCGCCGGGGCCGGATCCGATAATGATGACATCATAAGACATGACTGCTTCCTTCGTATTCGGCGACTATCGTCCGCCGCTGACATTCAAGATGGAGCCAGTCACATAAGATGCCTGGCTGGAGAGAAGATAAAGGATCGCATCGGCGACCTCGTCCGGCTTGCCGGGGCGCTGCATGGGAATCGTCGGGGCAAGTGCGCTTGCCCGATCCGGAATGCCCCCGGATGCATGGATATCGGTGTCGATGATGCCCGGCCGGACGGCATTGACGCGAATGCCCTCACCGGCCACTTCGCGCGCGAGGCCGACAGTGAAGGCGTCGACCGCACCCTTCGATGCGGCATAGTCCACGTATTGACCCGCACTGCCGAGAACCGCCGCCATCGACGAGACGTTGACGATGGCACCGCCTCGGCCGCCATTGTTCGTCGACATGCGCTTCACCGCTTCGGCGGCGCAACGAATCTTGCCGATCACGTTGATGGCGAACATGCGCTCGAGCCTCTCACGGCTGAAGTACTCGACGCGGGCGGACACGTCGACGATACCGGCATTGTTGACCAGTCCGTCGAGGCGGCCAAACCGTGCATCGAGTTTCGCGTAAATCGCCGAAATGCCTTCTTCTGTCCCCGTATCGCCCCGCACGACATCGGCAACACCGCCGGCGGTCGCGATCTCGGCAGCAAGTGCCGTGGCGGCAGTCTCCTGCGAGACGTAGTTGATCAACACCTGCCAGCCGAGCCCGGCGGCCTTGCGTGCCACGGCTGCTCCGATGCCGCGGCTCGCACCTGTGATCAGAAGAACCGGTCCGTCACTCATTGGTCGCATCCTTGCAGGGAAAAGACATCCCATGGCGTTTTTTCGCTAGACTTGCCAGCGGACGACGCTGTCCATGCCGGCCCGAAACCCGGAAGCAAAATCGCCCGCGGCGCCTTCTCTCCTTCGGACGGCAGCAGGCCTATGCCGCCTTTCAGTTCGTCGCCGGCGTAGATGATGCCGCGCCACACGGTGCAAGCGGCAATATCGGCACCCGTAACGTCTCCCTCGGGACAATTGTTCAGGATCATAGCAACCGGTCGCTCTATCTCGGGATCGTACATCACATGCCCATCGAAGCTCTTGCCACCGAGGACAAGAGAGAAGCGATGACTGAGCGGCGAATTTTCCCCGTCCGTGCGGGCAAACCGAAGCTCGGCGCGCGCCTCCGGTTCGACGTAGATCGCCTTCTCGATCGGACATTCGGCAGCCGCGAGCGATCGCACTCCCAACAGCAAGAAGGCAACAACCGCGGCAGACCTCACGCCCGGCATCTCAGCTCGCCTTCGCTGCCGCAAGCTTCAGCCCGAAGGCGATGAAGACAAGGCCCGAGGCTCTATTGATCCATTTGCTCGCCCGGGAAAACGCTGCGCGTATCCGCGGTGTGGTCATGAAGAAGGAGACGCCGACGAACCAGGCGATCAGGCAGGCCGCCATGACGAAGCCGTAGCCGAACTTCACCAGCCCCGGCGTCTCGTGGCTGACGACCGCCGAAAAGATCGAAAGAAAGAAGAACACGGCCTTCGGATTGAGCGCGTTTGCCATGAAGCCGAGACCGAACGCCTTTATTCTCGACTGCCGCCTTTCGGTGTCCGCCTCCGTCGCCTCTGCCGGGCCGACACTCGCCTCGCCGGCGCGCAGGGCCTGCACGCCGATATAGACGAGATAGGCGACGCCGCACCACTTGATGATGTTGAAGAGCAGAATGGATTTGGAAATGATCAGGCCGAGGCCGAGGATCGTGTAGGTGACGTGGAACATCAGAGATACGCCGATGCCGAAGCTGGTGATGATGGCCGCCCGCCGGCCATGTACCAACGACTGGCGGATCACCATCGCGAGGTCCGCACCCGGAGAGACGATGGCAAAGGAGAAGATCGCCATCAGCGAGAGGAGCTCTAGAACGTAGTGCTGCATCATCGAAAGGAACTCCGCATCTGGAAAACGTCACTGCGACTCTAGCAACAGGCGATCCACTGCGACACCCCGGCTGAAGATCGTTACGTCACTCCGCCGAACTGGCTGCGAAGCAGGGCGGCCACCCATGGAAACAACGGGGCGCCGCCGGCGCCCCGTTTGAATCTTTAGAGATCGAGAACGAGGCGCTCCGGATCCTCCAGGCTTTCCTTGACGCGGACGAGGAAGGTCACCGCTTCCTTGCCATCGACGATGCGGTGATCGTAGGAAAGCGCCAGATACATCATCGGGCGGATGACGACCTGACCGCCGATGGCGACCGGACGCTCCTGGATCTTGTGCATGCCGAGAATGCCCGACTGCGGCGCATTCAGGATCGGCGAGGACATCAGTGAGCCGTAGACGCCACCGTTGGAGATCGTGAAGGTGCCGCCCTGCATGTCGGCCATGGAGAGCGCGCCATCACGCGCGGCCTTGCCGAGGCGGCCGATTTCCTTCTCGATTTCGGCGATTGACATCTGGTCGGCGTCGCGCACGATCGGCACGACGAGGCCCTTGTCTGTGCCGACGGCGACGCCGATATGGGCGTAATTCTTGTAGATGATGTCAGTGCCGTCGATCTCGGCATTGACCGCCGGCAACTCCTTGAGCGCGTGCGTGACGGCCTTGGTGAAGAAGCCCATGAAGCCGAGCTTCACGCCATGCTTCTTCTCGAAGATGTCCTTGTAGCGATTGCGCAGGTCCATCACCGCCTTCATGTCCACCTCGTTGTAGGTGGTGAGCATGGCTGCGGTGTTCTGCGCATCTTTCAGGCGGCGCGCGATGGTCTGGCGCAGGCGGGTCATCTTGACGCGTTCCTCACGGCCGGCATCTTCCGCAGCCGACGGGGCACGCGGGGCTGCCGGGGTCGAAGCGGCGGCAGGAGCGGAAACGCCCTTCGCGACCGCGGCGATGACATCGCCCTTCAGGATCTGGCCGCGCTTGCCGCTGCCTTCGACCTGGTCAGCCGAGAGATTACTTTCGGCGAGCATCTTGGCGGCAGCCGGTGCCGCCGGCATCGAGGAGACCGAGGCCGCAGGAGCGGCAGCGGCCGGAGCAGCGCTCGACGCTGCAGCGGGGGCAGCGGCCGGAGCGGAAGCAGCGGGAGCTGCACCAGCAGCACCTTCGGCGATCTGCCCGAGAAGTGCGCCGAGACCAACCGTTTCGCCGTTGGCAGCGACGATCTCCGTGAGGACGCCGGACGCCGGAGCCGGCACTTCGACGGTTACCTTGTCGGTTTCGAGTTCGACGAGCGGCTCGTCGGCCTTCACGGTATCGCCAACCTTCTTGAACCAGGTGCCGACCGTGGCTTCACTGACGGATTCGCCCAGGGTGGGGACTCGGATTTCTGTGGCCATGATTTAATTCCGTTGATCAGTTATCGGTTTCTGTCGAATGGGTCGGTTGAGCCTGGGGAGCGTTAGCCCCCAGCGCGTCCTCGAGGAATGCTTCGAGCTGTGCCAGGTGCTTCGACATGAGGCCGGTCGCCGGCGAGGCAGCTGCAGGGCGCCCGGTGTAGCGGACACGCTGGTACTTGGCGTCGATATGAGCAAGCACCCATTCCAGATACGGATCGATGAACGACCACGCACCCATGTTTTTCGGCTCTTCCTGGCACCAGACCATTTCCGCGTTCCGGAAGCGCGACAACTCGTTGATGAGAGCCTTGGCCGGGAATGGATAGAGCTGCTCGACGCGCAGAAGATAGATGTCGTCGATGCCGCGCTTCTCGCGCTCTTCGAGCAGGTCGTAGTAGACCTTGCCCGTGCACATGACGACCCGCCGGACCTTGTTGTCCTTCTGCAGCTTGATCGGGCCGTCCTTGACGACTTCCGCATCGTCCCACAGCAGACGGTGGAACGACGACTCGCCAGCCATTTCCGACAGCGACGAAACCGCACGCTTGTGGCGCAGCAACGACTTCGGCGTCATCAGGATCAGCGGCTTGCGGAAGTCGCGCTTCATCTGACGGCGCAGGATGTGGAAGTAGTTCGCCGGCGTCGTGCAGTTGGCGACCTGCATGTTGTCTTCCGCACAAAGCTGCAGGAAACGTTCCAGACGGGCGGACGAATGTTCCGGCCCCTGCCCTTCGTAGCCATGCGGCAGAAGGCAGACGAGGCCGGACATGCGGAGCCACTTGCGTTCGCCGGAGGAGATGAACTGGTCGAAGACGACCTGGGCGCCGTTGGCGAAGTCGCCGAACTGCGCTTCCCAGAGCGTCAGAGCATTCGGGCGGGCAAGCGAGTAGCCGTATTCGAAGCCGAGCACCGCCTCTTCCGAAAGCATCGAGTTGATGACTTCGTAACGTGCCTGGGTCGGCGACAGATTGGCGAGCGGAATGTAACGTTCTTCCGTCTCCTGATCGTAGAGCACCGAATGACGTTGCGAGAACGTTCCGCGTTCGCAGTCCTGGCCCGAGAGACGGATCTTGTGCCCGTCGAGGCAGAGCGACCCGAAGGCGAACGCTTCGGCCATCGCCCAGTCGATCCCTTCGCCGGTTTCGACCATCTGCGCCCGGTTGTCCATGAAGCGCTGGATGGTGCGATGCGCCTTGAAACCTTCCGGGATCGTCGAAAGCTTGCGCCCGAGCTCCTTCAGCGCCTTCATCGGAACCGAGGTCTTGCCGCGGCGCTGTTCGTCGGCGTTGTCAGCCGTCCTCAGGCCCGACCAGACACCGTCCAGCCAGTCGGCCTTGTTCGGCTTGTAGGCCTGGCCCGCCTCGAACTCCTGTTCGAGATGCGCGCGCCAGTCGGCTTTCATCTTCTCGAATTCGCCTTCGGTGATAAGCCCTTCCGCGATCAGTCGCTCTGCGTAGAGCTGTACGACCGTCTTGTGGGCCCGGATCGCCTTGTACATCTTCGGCTGGGTGAACGCCGGCTCGTCGCCTTCGTTGTGACCGAAGCGGCGGTAACAGAACATGTCGACCACGACCGGCTTGTGGAACTTCATGCGGAATTCGGTAGCGACCTTTGCCGCATAGACCACCGCTTCCGGATCGTCGCCGTTCACGTGGAAGATCGGCGCCTCGATCATCTTGGCGACGTCGGACGGATACGGCGACGATCGCGAGAAGGCCGGGTTGGTCGTAAAGCCGATCTGGTTGTTGATGATGAAGTGCATGGTACCGGCGACGCGGTGACCACGCAGGCCGGAAAGACCGAGGATTTCCGCGACGACGCCCTGGCCGGCGAAGGCCGCGTCGCCGTGCAGCAACAACGGAAGAACCTTTGACCGCTCCCTGAGCGGGATGATGTCGCCCTCCCAGACCTTGGCGAGCTGATCCTGCTTGGCGCGGGCCTTGCCCATAACGACCGGGTTGACGATCTCGAGATGCGACGGGTTGGCGGTCAGCGACAGGTGCACCTTGTTGCCGTCGAACTCACGGTCGGAAGACGCGCCGAGGTGATACTTCACGTCGCCGGAGCCTTCGACTTCGTCGGGCTTGAACGAGCCGCCCTTGAATTCGTGGAAGACCGCGCGGTGCGGCTTGCCCATCACGTTGGTGAGAACGTTCAGGCGGCCGCGGTGGGCCATGCCGAAAACGATTTCCTCGAGCCCGTCCTGTCCGCCTCGCTTGATGATCTGCTCAAGCGCCGGAATGAGGGACTCGCCGCCGTCGAGGCCGAAACGCTTCGTGCCCTTGTATTTGACGTCGATGAACTGTTCGAAGCCTTCCGCCTCGATCAGCTTGGAAAGGATAGCCTTCTTGCCGTTTTCCGTGAACTCGACGCCCTTGTTCGGGCCCTCGATGCGCTCCTGGATCCACGCCTTCTCTTCCGGATTGGAGATGTGCATGAATTCGACGCCGAGCGTCGAGCAATAGGTCCGCTTCAGGATATCGAGCATTTCCGGGATCGTGGCGTATTCCAGACCCAGGACGTTGTCGATGAAGATCTTCCGGCTGTAATCGGCTTCCGTAAAGCCGTAGGCTGCTGGCGAAAGTTCGTTATAGTCGTCAACCGGAGCTGCAAGGCCGAGCGGATCGAGGTTCGCGTGGAGGTGGCCGCGCATGCGGTAGGCGCGGATCATCATGATGGCACGAACGGAATCCCGTGTCGCCTGCATGATTTCGGCTTCGCTGAGCGGCGTTCCGGAGGCTGCAGCCTTCGCCTTGACCTTGGTTTCGATGGCCTTCTCGGCAAGGCCCCAATTGCCGTCGAGTGCGGATACGAGTTCGCCGTTCGCAGAGATCGGCCAATTCTTGCGCTGCCAGGAGGCCCCGGCTGCGGCCTTCTTCACGTCCTCGGGCTTGTCGTCCAGCGCCTTGAAGAAGGACTGCCATTCGGCCGGCACAGAGGCCGGATCGTCCTCGTAACGCGCATAGAGCTGCTCAATATAGGCTGCATTCGATCCGTCAAGGAACGACGTGATCAGAAACTGCTCGTTGGCTTCTTGCCTTGCCATACTGTTCGCGGGCTTTCGCACCCGCCTCCCACTTGTGGTGATGGCCGGAAACCGGCCCGCTGCTTGCCACTCCCGATGCGATCCGCACGCGCAGTGACCGAAATGCAGGATCCGGGCAAGGGATTCCTAGCTCTCCCTTTGCCCGGCCTATTGTCTTAGATAGGTCAGCCCTTCAGGACTTCGACCAGAGTCTTGCCAAGACGTGCCGGCGACGGCGACACCTTGATGCCCGCAGCTTCCATAGCGGCGATCTTCGATTCCGCGTCACCCTTGCCGCCGGAAACAACCGCACCGGCGTGGCCCATGGTGCGGCCCTTCGGCGCCGTCCGGCCGGCGATGAAGCCTGCCATCGGCTTCTTGCGACCCTTCTTGGCTTCGTCGATCAGGAACTGGGCGGCATCCTCTTCGGCTGAGCCGCCGATTTCACCGATCATGATGATCGACGTCGTGGCCTCGTCGGCGAGGAACATTTCCAGGACATCGATGAACTCGGTGCCCTTGACCGGATCGCCGCCGATGCCGACAGCCGTCGTCTGGCCGAGACCTTCGTTGGAGGTCTGGAACACGGCCTCATAGGTCAGCGTGCCGGAGCGCGAAACGATACCGACCGAACCCTTGCGGAAGATCGAGCCCGGCATGATGCCGATCTTGCACTCTTCCGGGGTCAGGATGCCCGGGCAGTTGGGACCGAGCAGGCGCGACTTCGACTTGTCGAGCCTAGCCTTGACCCGCACCATGTCCATGACCGGGATACCCTCGGTGATGCAGGTGATGAACGGGACCTCGGCGTCGATCGCCTCGATGATCGCGTCGGCGGCGCCTGCCGGCGGAACGTAGATCACGGTCGCGTCAGCGCCGGTCTTTTCCTTACCTTCGGCAACGGTCGCGAAGATCGGCAGCGTTTCGCCCTTGGAACCGGTCCAGGTTTCTCCACCCTTCTTCGGATGGATACCGCCGACCATCTGCGTGCCGTAATACGCCAGCGCCTGTTCGGTGTGGAAGGTACCGGTCTTGCCGGTCAGGCCCTGTACGAGGACCTTGGTGTTCTTGTTTACGAGAATGGACATATGTTCCGGTCCTTCAATTAGCCGTTGATCGCCGCGACGATCTTCTTGGCAGCGTCGTCCAGATCGTCGGCTGCGGTGATCGCGAGGCCGGATTCGTTCAGGAGCTTCTTGCCAAGTTCGACATTGGTGCCTTCGAGGCGCACGACGAGCGGTACCTTCAGGCCGACTTCCTTCACTGCGGCGATCACGCCTTCAGCGATGACGTCGCACTTCATGATGCCGCCGAAGATGTTGACGAGGATGCCCTCGACCTTCGGGTCGGCTGTGATGATCTTGAAAGCGGCTGCCACCTTCTCCTTGCCGGCACCGCCGCCGACGTCGCAGAAATTGGCGGGCTCGGCGCCGTAGAGCTTGATGATGTCCATCGTCGCCATGGCGAGACCGGCACCGTTGACCATGCAGCCGATGTTGCCGTCGAGCGCAACGTAGGCGAGATCCCACTTGGAGGCCTCGATTTCCTTCGCATCTTCCTCGGTTTCGTCGCGCAGGGCGCGGACGTCGTCATGACGGAACAGCGCGTTGCCGTCGAAGGAGACCTTGGCGTCGAGGACGCGCAGGTGGCCGTTCTTCATGACGATCAGCGGGTTGATCTCGAGGAGAGACATGTCCTTCTCGTCGAAGGCCTTGTAGAGCGCCGGGAACAGCGACTTGGCGTCTTCGGCGGCAGCACCTTCGAGTTCGAGCGCCTTGCAGATCTTGGCGATGTCATCGGCCGTTACGCCGGCTTCCGGGTCGATCGCGATCGTGTGGATCTTCTCCGGCGTGTCGTGTGCAACCGCCTCGATGTCCATGCCGCCTTCGGTCGACACGACGAAGGCGACGCGGCCGACCGAACGGTCGACCAGCAGCGAGCAGTAGAGCTCGCGGGCAATATCGGCGCCGTCCTCGATATAGAGGCGGTTGACCTGCTTGCCGGCTTCGCCTGTCTGGGCTGTCACCAGCGTGTTGCCGAACATTTCCTTGGCATGCGCCTTGGCTTCGTCGATCGAGAAGGCGAGGCGAACGCCGCCCTTGGCATCAGGGCCAAGTTCCTTGAACTTGCCCTTGCCGCGGCCACCCGCATGGATCTGGCTCTTGACCACGTAGAGCGGGCCGGGAAGCTGCTTTGCTGCGGCCTCGGCTTCTTCCGCAGAGAAGATCGCAACGCCTTCGGCAACCGGTGCGCCGTAGCCCTTCAGAAGAGCCTTGGCCTGATATTCATGAATGTTCATCGTCTTGTCCCTGTTTGATGGGTCGCGGCGGTTACTTCAGCGCCGGGGCGATATTGATGCAGGCTTCGCAGAGACCGGCGACGGCGCCGACGGACTTCTGGAAGGCTTCCTCTTCCGCCTTGTTGAGGTCGATCTCGATGACGCGCTCGACGCCACCTGCACCGATGACGGTCGGCACGCCGACATACATGTCCTTGACGCCGTACTGGCCGGAGAGATGAGCCGCGCAAGGCAGAACGCGCTTCTTGTCCTTGAGGTAGGACTCGGCCATTTCGATCGCCGAAGCGGCCGGTGCATAATAGGCAGAACCGGTCTTCAGCAGGCCGACGATTTCGGCGCCGCCGTCACGGGTGCGCTGGATGATTTCTTCGAGGCGCTCCTTGGTGACCCAGCCCATCTTGACGAGATCGGTGAGCGGAATGCCGGCAACGGTCGAGTAGCGGGCGAGCGGCACCATGCTGTCGCCGTGGCCACCGAGAACAAAGGCGGTGACGTCCTGGACCGAAACGTTGAATTCTTCGGAGAGGAAGTGGCGGAAGCGCGCGCTGTCGAGCACGCCGGCCATGCCGACGACCATGTTCTTCGGCAGGCCCGAGAACTTCTGCAGAGCCCAGACCATGGCATCGAGCGGGTTGGTGATGCAGATGACGAAGGCGTTCGGCGCGTACTTCTTGATGCCTGCCCCGACCTGCTCCATGACCTTCAGGTTGATACCGAGCAGATCGTCGCGGCTCATGCCCGGCTTGCGGGCGACGCCTGCGGTCACGATGCAGACGTCCGCACCTTCAATCGCGGCGTAATCGCTGGCACCCGTGAGCTTGGCATTGAAGCCCTCAACCGGCGCGGACTCCGCAATGTCCAGCCCCTTGCCCTGAGGAACACCGTCGGCAATGTCGAACAGGACGATATCGCCCAGTTCCTTGAGGCCGGCGAGATGCGCCAGCGTGCCACCGATCATTCCAGAACCGATAAGTGCGATCTTTTTGCGCGCCATTGAAGAGCTTCCTTCTAGATCCAAAACCCGGGCAGACATTGGCTTTATGCCGACCGTTGCGTCAGATCGCATAGACAAAACGGATAAAAACCGCAACCGATTATTTTGGAGACAGGATTTTCAATCGGTTAGATCATTATTTTCTTACGTAAACGTAAGAATTTTCGACCTACAATCGTCACATTCCCTGGCGCTGACGCTTGTGCAGCGCAAGGTAGTCGGCGCTCCGCATTTCGAAAAGTCGTGAAACAGTGCGGTCGAACTCAAAACCTTCTGTCCCCTTTCGCACTGGCAGAAGCTCCTCGGGGCGGCCGCGGCAGACACGAACAATCGCACCGACTGATCGTAGAGAGCGTCAATTAAAATGATGAAGCGCTTTGTTTCGTTCCGTTTCTCCGGACCGAGAAGCGGAACATGCTCGAGGAAGAGGGTGTCAAACCTCCTCGCAATCTCGAGATAGTCCGACGCGCCGAGCGGCTTTTCACAAAGGTCGGCAAAGGTGAACCGAGCCATCCTGCCGGCGGCACAAGGGATGTGGATCGAGCGCCCGTTTCTCTCGATTACCGCCGGTCCCTCGGATGTGCCTATAGCGAGGCTGTGCCAGGCCGCGTTCATGGCGAGATCGGCACGCTCGTCGAGCGGCGTCAGGTAGACCGGCAGGTGCTGGTTCTTTTCCATCCGGTAGTCGGTCGGCGAGTCCAGGCTGACGACATCGACATGTCGTTTGAGGAGTGCGACGAAGGGAAGGAAGAGACCGCGGTTGAGCCCGTCCCGGTAGAGGTTGTCCGGCTCAACGTTCGAGGTGGCCACAAGGATGCAGCCCCGCGAGAAGAGCTCAGTGAAAAGCCGCGACAGGATCATCGCATCCGCGATATCGGTGACGGTGAACTCATCGAAGCAGAGCAGTTCCGCTTCCTCGCGCAACGCGGCCGCCACCGGAGGAACCGGATCGGCCTGCCGCGTCTCTCCGTTCTTCAGTTTCACGCGATGCGCATGGATACGTGCGTGGACGTCGGCCATGAACTCGTGAAAATGCGCGCGACGCTTCTTCTCCAAAGGGGCAAACTTGAAGAAGAGGTCCATGAGCATCGTCTTGCCGCGCCCGACGCTCCCATGGACGTAAAGACCGCGCCGCATGCCGACGGGCTTCTTCTTGCGGGCGAACATCCAGCCGAGCGCGCTCGACTTTGCCGCAGGGCGCTGTTGCCTCAGGTCGAACAGGATGTTGTCGAGAGACTGCGCAACTTCCATCTGGGCGGAGTCGGCCTGTAACAAGCCGGCGGCGGCCTGCGAGCGCAGGTGCTCGCAGACACTGTGCGCATAATCGGGAATGGGCTGCATCGGAAGCTCCGAGCGGGAACGAGGAAGGCTGGACCCGCTCCAGATTAGGACTAACGGCTGAGGCTGACCGGCTGACCGTTGTTCGTCGTTCCGTCGAAACGGGTATCCGCCGTCTTGTAGAGACGTCCGATCACATTGCCGCTGCGATCCTTAAGAACGACCTGCTTGCCTTCAACCTCCCAGGATCCCATCGTCGTCAACGGACCTGCGCAGCCTCGGGTTCCTCCGCGCGAACCCGAACCGAGATTGGTGAGCGTCAGGAACATGTCGCAAGATGCGCCCGCATTCGTAACGCGCCAGTTGCCAACCATCGATTCCTTGGTGACGTCGAGAGCGGTCGCGGGCGCCGCAGCAGCGACCGACGTCGGCGCGCCGGCGGGGGCTGCGGGGAACTGCGAAGGATCGGTTGCCCCGCCGGGCGGCGGAAGCTGCCCCGACTGTACCGACGGCACCGGCTGGGCCTGCAACGGTGGCAGCGATGACGAGCTATCGAGGCCGCTGTAAGAGGTCCGCTGGCAGCCAGCCAGCGAAAGCACGACAGCAACACCCGTCGCGGCATATTTGAATTTCATATCGATACTCCGTTCATCCGCTTCATTGGGTCAATCGCGCAGGAACACGGCGGAATTATCGCCAACGAACCTTTCAAATCAAGTTGGCACTCAAATATTACGATCCATTCACTTCTGCAACCGGGCGTCGGCCGATGCCGAATACGTGAACGGGCCGCATCCTGTCGGCTGCGACCCGTTCAAAGCACATATATCGGCACCGATCAGACGCGGCGCTCGACCATCATCTTCTTGATCTCGGCGATTGCCTTCGCCGGATTGAGCCCCTTCGGGCAGGTCTGCGCACAATTCATGATCGTGTGACAGCGATAGAGCCGGAAGGGATCTTCCAGGTTGTCGAGACGCTCGCCGGTCGCTTCATCGCGGCTGTCGATCAGCCAGCGATAGGCCTGCAGGAGGACGGCCGGACCGAGATAACGGTCCCCGTTCCACCAGTAGCTCGGACAGGAGGTCGAGCAGCAGGCGCACAGAATGCACTCGTAGAGACCATCGAGCTTCAGGCGGTCTTCGTGGCTCTGCCTCCACTCCTTCGCCGGCGGAGGCGAGACGGTCTTCAGCCAAGGCTCGATCGAGCGATGCTGGGCATAGAAGTTGGTCAGATCCGGCACGAGGTCCTTGACGACCGGCATGTGCGGCAGCGGATAAACCTTCACCGTGCCGCCGATCTCATCCATGCCCTTTGTGCAGGCAAGGGTGTTGGTGCCGTCGATGTTCATCGCGCACGAGCCGCAGATGCCTTCGCGGCAGGAGCGGCGGAGCGTCAGCGTCGGATCGATGTTGTTCTTGATGTACAGCAGACCATCGAGAACCATCGGGCCGCAGTTATCGACGTCGATATAGTAGGTATCGATGCGCGGGTTTTCTCCGTCGTCCGGATTCCAGCGGTAGATTCGATACTCCCGCAGGTTCTTGGCGCCCTCCGGCTTCGGCCAGACTTTGCCTTCAGTGATCTGCGAGTTCTTGGGAAGAGCGAGTTCAACCATGTCCTGTTCCTCTCAGATCAGTAGACGCGCGCCTTCGGCGCGATCTTCTGCGGATCGATGCCATCGGCGATGAGGTCGGTGTGCACCGGACGGTAATCCAGCTTGACGTCGCCCGCTTCGCTCACCCATGCCAGCGTATGTTTGCGCCAGTTGACATCGTCACGTCCGCCGAGCGGACCGGTCGCATAGTCCTCGCGAGCGTGCGAACCACGGCTCTCCTTGCGCGCTTCGGCGCCGTGGACGGTCGTGATCGCATTGGCCATCAGATTGTGGAGTTCCAGCGTTTCGACCAGATCGGAGTTCCAGACCATGGAGCGGTCGGTGACCTTGATGTCCTGCAACTCGCCCTTCCAGATCGCCGAGATGCGGCGGCAACCGGATTCCAGTGCTTCCTGCGTGCGGAACACGGCGGCGTCTTCCTGCATGGCGCGCTGCATCTTGTCGCGAGCGACCGCCGTCGGCGTAGCGCCGGAGGCGAAGCGAACGCGGTCGAAGCGCTCCATGATCTTGTCGCAGGCGGCGGTATTGAGGGCCGGGACCGGCTCGGACTTGTCGATGACCTGACCGGCGCGGATCGCGGCCGCACGGCCGAAGACCACGAGGTCGATCAGCGAGTTCGAGCCGAGGCGGTTCGCGCCGTGAACCGAGGCACAGCCCGCTTCGCCAACGGCCATCAGGCCGGGCGCGACACGTTCCGGGTTCTGGCTGTCAGCGTTCAGGACTTCGCCCCAATAATTCGTCGGAATGCCGCCCATGTTATAGTGAACGGTCGGCAGGACCGGGATCGGCTCGCGGGTCACGTCGACGCCGGCGAAGATTTTCGCGCTCTCGGAAATGCCCGGCAGGCGCTCGTGCAGAACGGCCGGATCGAGATGGTCAAGATGCAGGTAGATGTGGTCCTTGTTCTTGCCCACGCCGCGGCCTTCGCGGATTTCCAGCGTCATGCAGCGGGAGACGACGTCGCGGGAGGCAAGGTCCTTCGCCGACGGCGCATAACGCTCCATGAAGCGCTCGCCCTCGGAGTTGACGAGGTAACCGCCTTCACCGCGCGCACCTTCCGTGATCAGGCAGCCCGCGCCGTAGATACCGGTCGGGTGGAATTGTACGAACTCCATGTCCTGGAGCGGCAGGCCAGCGCGTGCGATCATACCGCCGCCGTCGCCCGTGCAGGTATGTGCGGACGTTGCCGAGAAATAGGCGCGGCCGTAACCGCCGGTGGCCAGTACGACCATCTTGGCGGCAAAGCGGTGAATGGTACCGTCATCGAGGTTCCAGGCGACCACGCCCGTGCAACGGCCGTCATCGGACATGATGAGGTCGAGGGCGAAGTACTCGATGAAGAATTCCGCATTGTTGCGCAGCGACTGCCCGTAAAGGGTGTGCAGGATGGCGTGGCCGGTACGGTCTGCGGCCGCACAGGTGCGCTGCACCGGCGGGCCTTCGCCGTAGTTCTGCATGTGGCCACCGAACGGGCGCTGGTAGATTTTGCCTTCCTCGTTGCGCGAGAAGGGCACGCCGTAGTGCTCGAGTTCATAGACGGCCTTCGGCGCTTCCATGGCGAGATACTGCATGGCGTCGACGTCGCCGAGCCAGTCGGATCCCTTGACGGTGTCGTAGAGATGCCACTGCCAGCAATCGGGCGTCATGTTGGTCAGCGAGGCAGCAATGCCACCCTGCGCTGCGACCGTATGCGAGCGGGTCGGGAAGACCTTGGTGATGCAAGCGGTCTTGAAGCCCTGTTCCGCCATGCCGAGCGTCGCGCGAAGACCGGCGCCGCCGGCGCCGACAACGATCACGTCATAGGAATGATCGACGTACTTGTATGCCTTGCCGCCTTGGGCGGGAGAACTGTTCGGTGCCATGATGAATTATCCTACGAATGCGATCTTCAAGATGGCGAAAAGACAGAGGCCGCCGACGAAAACCGCAAAAAACGTGTTGAGCATCAGAAGGATGATTTTCATGCCTTCAGCGTGGACATAGTCCTCGATGATCACCTGCATGCCCAGCCGCATGTGGATGAGACTGTTGATCACCGTCAAAGCCATGATCACCGCAACGACGGGGTTCGACAGTGCGCCGACGACTTCGGCATAGGGAGCCCCGTTATAGGCGACGAGGAAGAGGATGAAGAAAACAAGGAGCGGAATTCCGGCAACCGACGTCAGGCGCTGGCGCCAGAAATGCGTGGTTCCGTCCTTCGCGGAGCCGAGGCCCCGAACCTTGCTGAGTGGAGTGCGCATATCCATGTCGTTCACCTCAGAAGCGGACCATGTAGCCGATGACCCAGATCACGAGGGTGAGAAGGATCGAGCCGATGAGATTTGCCTTGGCGAGTTTGGTCGAAAAACTCTTTTCGAAACCATAGCCCATGTCCCAGAGCAGGTGGCGAAGACCGCCGAGCATGTGATGAACGAGCGCCCAGGTGTAGCCGAACAGGATCAGGCGACCGAGGAGCGTACCCATGAACCAGCTCACCCACTCGAAGTATGTTGCGCCGGAAGAGGCTGCAATCAGCCACCAAGCGACGAGGAGTGTGCCGAA
Source organism: Ciceribacter thiooxidans (assembly GCF_014126615.1). Classification (NCBI taxonomy): domain Bacteria; kingdom Pseudomonadati; phylum Pseudomonadota; class Alphaproteobacteria; order Hyphomicrobiales; family Rhizobiaceae; genus Ciceribacter; species Ciceribacter thiooxidans. The sequence continues at coordinate 86,173 of NZ_CP059896.1, read as the reverse complement.
ATAGAGTGCACCACCGGTGATACGATGCAGGATCGACATCACCATGGTCGGAATCGGCTTGTAGATTTGCAGATGCGGCGACAACGGCCGCTTGTTTGTCACATTCGCCATCTGAACCTCGCGGCGTTCTAATGCGGTCCTGATCAGGACTGTCCCCAGCGCCATGCAACCGGCTGCTGCAGTGCATTGCGTCAGGGCGACGTTTACTCACCAGAGGGCGGCACGACAAGCACAATTGCGGCCTGCATGGATTTTAATCGATTCGGACGAACGAGAACTTAGACCTTGGTCGCACGAACGTCGACACGTTCTCTCAAAGAGTGAAAAGCAGGGTGAGGGATGACTTTGGTACGATTTTGCGCCATGGTGCCGTTAAGCATTTCTTAACGCCTCGAGTCACCGGAGAACACCATGAAGACGCTGAAGGGAACGGGCGCCATTGTCGCGACGGCGATGCTTGCCTTTTCGGCGGGAGAACTTGAGGCGCACGACCGACACCAGCCAAACCCGGGCGTCGTCGCCGGCTCCGGCCTTCCATCGGTATTGCCCGGCATCGGAACATATGCGGGGGATGTTTCCGCGCTGCGCATCCGTGGAAACGGAATTTACTTCATGGTCGGGCACTCGACCTATAGGCCGGTCCCGCTCCGTCTCGCTCCGAAAGCGCTCATCATCGACGTGAACGCGAAGGTCACCGCGGACAACAAGTCCTTGGAAAGCGCCTGTCGTTATGAAGCCGGCGTCTGCGTGATCAGACCCTGAGCAGCACACGCTCGCCCTCAGGACGTAAATCGCCAGACTGTCGTGTTCTTGATCTCGCTGTCTTCGAGCGCCCTCGTCACCGGCACCCGGTACGAGGCAAGCGCCGCCAACCGCTCCTTTGGCAGGTAGCTTCGCCCGGGATCTCCGACCAGCACCTCGACACCCTCCCCTGCAAGGCGATCGAACCAGGGAATTAGCGCCGCCGCAAAGCCGCTGTCATAGAAGACGTCGCCGGCAAGGACGACGTCAGTCTCCAGCGTCTCGCCGATCAGGTTCCTTCCGCAGAATTCGATCGCGACGCCGTTTGCTTCCGCGTTCAGGCGGATCGCTGTTTCCGCCCAGGGATCGATATCGGCCGCGACGACACTTCTCGCGCCGGCGAGCTTGGCGGCGATCGCCACAAGCCCCGACCCACTTGCAGAGTCGAGGACGCGTTTCCCGGCGACGGTTTGCGGATGGTCCAGCACGTAACGGGCAAGCCCCTGCCCTCCCGCCCAGGCAAAGGCCCAGAAGGGCGGCGGCAGGCCGATCTCTTCGAGCTCCTCCTCGGTTTTGAGCCAAAGGTCGTGGACCTCGCTCGCAAGTCGCAGTCGGACTTCGGGCACGTGTGGCGGCGCCATCAGCGACGTGTTGGCGCGGATGAAGCGCTCCGGGTCAGTTTTCAACGAAAGCCTCAGCGCGGCGGGTCGTCGAGTTCGCCCATCCGGCAGACTTCGAGGTATTCCTCCTCGGTCACCGGTTGGACGGAAAGACGCATCGACGTCACCAGCGACATCTTCGAGAGTTTTTCGTTTGCCTTGATGTCCTTCAGCGAAACCGGCTTCGGCATGTCGGTGACGGCGCGGATGTCGACGCAATCCCAGCGGGGATCGCCTTCAGCCGTCGAATCGGGGTGCGAGAGAGCACACACCTCGACGATGCCGACGACCTCGAGCCCCTCGTTCGAGTGGTAGAAGAACCCCTTGTCGCCGATCTTCATGGCACGCATGTTGTTGCGTGCCAGATAGTTGCGCACACCGGTCCATTCTTCACCGATCTCGCCCTTGGCCTTCTGCATGTCCCACGACCACTTGAAGGGCTCGGATTTGAAGAGCCAGTAAGCCATCCGCCGTTATGCCTCCGGATTGTTGAAGACCCAGTTGTAGGCCTTGATCTCGACGGTTTCAAAGAGGCCCGCCGCAGCATAGGGGTCCTGTGCGGCAATGTTTTTCGCGCTTGTCACGTCATCCGCCGCCAGGAGCAGCATGGAGCCGCACGGCTTGCCATTGTCATCCAGGAAAGGTCCGCCAATCTTCAGAACACCTTCGGCATTCAGTCCGTTCAGCCATTCAAGATGCGCGGGGCGCGTTTCCATGCGGACATTGAGGTGGTTGGGCTTGTCGCGGCAAAGAACAGCAAAAAGCATCGACTACTCCTTCTTGGGGGACAGGTTCTATTCGGTGGTGATCGGACGGGTCATCAGTTGTTCGATGGCGGACGGAATATCGAGCTTGCCCTCGATGATTTCGGCAACCGCCGTGGTGATCGGCATGCTGATTCCATGCCCTTCGGCGAGGCGGGCAGCGACAGCCGCCGCAAACGCACCTTCGACAAGATCACCTCGCGCAAAATCCGGCGGTTCTCCCTTACCGAGGGATATGCCGAAACGCAGGTTGCGCGACTGATGACTGGTGGCAGTCAACACGAGATCGCCGAGGCCCGAAAGCCCCTGGACGGTGCTGCCGCGGCCACCGAGCGCCTCTACGAGGCGCGACATTTCAGCGAGCCCCCGCGCAATCAATGCCGCGCGGGCGGAGTCACCGAGCCCCATCCCTTCGACGATGCCACAAGCAATGGCGAGTACGTTCTTGAGCGCCCCGCCAAGCTGAACCCCTGTTCGGTCGGAAGATGCGTATAGCCGAAAGGTTCGCCCGGAAATGGCGTAAGCCAACCGCTCTGCATCGGCAAGATCCGCCGCGGCGATCGCCATAGCCGTCGGCAGCCCCCGGGCGATATCGGCGGCAAAACCCGGACCTGAGAGAACCGCAACCGGATGATGCGGCAGAACCGCTTCCAGCACCTCGGTGAGCAACCGTGACGTGGCGCGGTCGATACCCTTGGCGCAGGTCACCACCGCTGATTCGGGAGCAAGATAGGGCCCGTATTGGGCGGCAGCATCAGCCTGCGCCTGCGACGGCATCGCGAAGAGTACGGTTTCGGCTCCCGCGAGGATCTCAGGTTCAGCCGAGTATTGGAGTGCATCGGGCAGATGGATGCCGGGCAAAGCCGCGTTGTGCATACCGTCGGCACGCAGATCCGCCATCAGGGACGGATCGCGTCCGAGGAGCGTTACCTCAGATCTTCCTTCGAGCGCGATGACCGCAGCAAGTGCGGTTCCGAACGCTCCCGCTCCGACGACGACGATCCGGTGCACGTCACTCATGCCTTTGCCCCACGCTTTCCATGGCCGATCCGCACCTCTGCGCTGCTGTCGAGCGGCCAACGCGACCGCGGCTGCACATCCAGCGGATCAGCGGCAAAGCCGGCAGCCATGCGTTCGAGCCCGGCCCACGCGATCATCGCGGCGTTGTCGGTACAGAGCCGAAGCGGAGGTGCCACGAAGCGGAAGCCGTGCCGCTCGCAAAGGGTCTGCAACGTGCGGCGTAGTTCCTGGTTTGCCGCGACCCCGCCTGCGACGACAAGCGCAGGTGGGTGGCCGAGAGCCGGAAATTCAGCGGAAAAGCGCGCAAGGCCGCGACCGATGCGATCATCGAGTGTGCGCGAGATGGCCCGCTGGAACGAGGCACAGATATCCGAAATGTCTTGCTCGGCAACAGGTGCGATTGCTTCCGCAGCCTGGCGCACGGCCGTCTTCAGGCCGGAAAAGGAGAAATCGAGCCGCCTCTCGCCGACCAGCGGCCGAGGAAAATCAAACCGCTTGGGATCGCCGGCCGCCGCCGCCTGCTCCACGGCGGGCCCGCCGGGATAAGGAAGGCCAAGCAGTTTCGCCGTCTTGTCAAAGGCTTCCCCCAGCGCGTCGTCGATCGTCGTGCCCCATCGCTCGTACTGTCCGACGCCGCGCACCAGGACGAGCTGGGTATGCCCTCCCGATACCAGCAGCATCAGATAGGGAAAGGAAAGCCCGTCGGTCAGCCTTGCGGTCAGTGCATGACCTTCGAGGTGGTTGATGGCATAGAGCGGCTTCGATAGTGCCCTTGCAATCGCCTTGCCGGTCATGAGGCCGACGATCAGGCCGCCGATGAGGCCGGGACCGGCGGTTGCCGCAACGGCGTCGATGTCGCCGAGAGCGGTGCCGGTGCGCGCCAGGGCCTCCTCGATCAACGTATCGAGCGCTTCGACATGCGCACGCGCAGCGATCTCCGGCACGACACCGCCATAGGCGCTGTGTTCGTCGAGTTGGCTCAGCACGACGTCGGCGGCAATCTCGCCACGCCCGTCGTCGTGACGCAGAACGATGGACGCCGCCGTCTCGTCACAGCTGGTTTCGATGCCGAGGATGCGAAGAAAGGAACCCATGAAACTGATCGTTAATTGCGGTGGCCGGGAAACCCGTTTACGAGGAACGTCGGTAACAACGGATGAAATCGGATGCAAACAAAACCTTTCCGAATCGGAACCCGGGGCAGTCCGCTTGCGCTCGCTCAGGCCCATGAAACTCGCAAACGATTGATGGAAGCGCATGGCCTGCCGGAGGAAATGTTCGAGATCGTCATCCTCTCGACACAGGGTGACAGGATTCAGGACCGCGCTCTGGCAGCCATCGGCGGCAAGGGCCTCTTCACTGCAGAACTTGAAGAACAGCTCGCCGACGGTCGGCTCGATTTCGCAGTGCATTCGTCGAAGGACATGCCGACCCTGCTGCCGCAGGGTCTCCATATCTCGGCCTTCCTGCCGCGCGAGGACGTGCGCGACGCGTTCGTCGGCAAGATCGCCCCGACTCTCATGGGTCTTCCATCAGGCGCGGTGGTCGGATCGGCCTCGCTCCGACGTCAGGCGCTGATCCGTCGCCTGCGTCCCGATCTCAACGTCACCATCTTTCGTGGCCAGGTCGACACGCGTCTGCGCAAGCTCGCCGAAGGCGAAGCGGACGCGACACTGCTTGCCATGGCCGGATTGAACCGGCTCGGCAAGACCGATGTCGCAACCGAGGTCCTCGACCCGGAGAGTTTCCCGCCGGCTCCCGCACAAGGCGCGATCTGCATCGAAAGCCGGCTTGGCGACAAGCGGACGGACGACCTGATTTCCGCTATCAACGACCCGGTCACATGGACGGCCGTCACCTGTGAACGCGGCTTCCTTGCAACCCTTGACGGTTCCTGCCGGACACCCATCGCCGGGCTGGCAAAAGTCGAAGGCGGACATGTCGCCTTCCACGGCATGATTCTGACGCCGGATGGATCGCGCTTCCATGAAATCCGCGCCGAAGGCAAGGCAAGTGAAGCCGCCGCCATCGGACGCACCGCCGGCGAGACGATCCGGAGCAGAGCGGGCATCGGCTTTTTCGCCGACTGGACCTGACCCAATGCGCGTCCTCGTGACCCGGCCGCCGGAGGCAGGAGAAAAGACGGCCGCAAAGCTGCGGACGCGGGGTCACGAGCCTGTCCTCCTGCCATTGACTGCGCCAATCCGCCATCCGGAGGCGGCGCTTTCAGCGCTTGCCCTTCCGCATGCGGCAATCGCCATCACCAGCGCGGAGGCGATCCGAACACTCTCGGCGCTCACAGACTGCCTGGCGCCTTTCCTCGCCGACACGGTTTTCGCCGTCGGACCGTCTTCCGCTGACGCTGCACGGAGGTTGGGTTTCGCAAATGTCATCGCCGCCGGTGGAGATGGGGCCACTCTCGCCAGTTGTGTCAGCGCTCACTTTGGCGAGACGAGGCAGGGCGGTGCGCTCCTCTATCTAGCAGGATCTCCACGGTCACCCGTTTTCGAAGCACGTCTTGCGGAGTACGGCGTCCATGTCACGGTCGCGGAATGCTACGAGATGACACCCGTCGAGGGCGCGTCGACCGCGCTCCGGCACATCTTCGAGACCGAGCGGATCGACGTCGTACTTCTCTATTCGGCTGAGACGGCGAAGCGTTTTTTTGCCGCAGTGGAAGCCTCCGACACTGACGGGGTGCTCCGGGACATCCGCTTTTTTTGCATGAGCAGCAACGTATTCACCGCTGTTCCGGCCGAGTTCCGTGAAAAGGCATCCGTGGCGGCATCATCCGATGAAACGGCGCTTCTGGCGTTGCTGGAACCCCTCCCTTAGGCGCAAAATGGACATGAGCCCTTTCCATAAAGGCCGTCACTGACTAACTTCAAAGTACTGCACGGAAGAAGAGGTATCCATGGTTTCCGGAAAGCCGCCACGTCGCTCCAAATCCTCGAACGAACCGGTCACCATCGACCTGCAGGCAGAGGAAACCGCATCTGACGCCTCTTCGCCGGCCTCCGCTACAGAGAACCCGGAAGAACATGCGGCCGACGTCGAGGCCGAGGCGCGGGCGCCGGAGGAGGCGGAGACAGCGACTCGCACAGAGACCGAGGCCGGGCCGGTGACCGACACCGTCGAGACGGACAACACGAAATCCGAATCCATCCCCCCGAGGCACCACGTCAGCCGAAAGGGGCACCCACGATGGCAGCCGTTGCGGCTGCCGGCATTGTTGGTGGCCTCGTCGCCCTCGCCGCTGCCGGCAGCATGCAATATGCCGGCTATCTACCCGCCCTATCTCCCGCGTCGGGGCCTTCCACCACCGACCAGATGACCGAGCTCGCCGCTCTGAAAAATGAGGTTGAAGGCCTTCGATCCGCTGTTTCGCAAGGCCCGGACACGAAGAAGATCGAGGAGCGTCTGACGGCCCTTGAAGGTGCGGCGAGCCAGCCGACGCCGGCCATCGATACCGCCGCGCTCGATCAGGTCCGGGAGCAGCTGACAGGCTTGCAGAGCACGCTTGAGACCCTTCGGTCGAGTGGGGAAGCGACGACCGGCAGGCTTTCGGAGCTAGAGACGAGCCTCGACGGGCGCATCGCCGAAATCGAGAAGAAGATCGAAGAACCCCGGGACGATGTCGAAGTGGCCCGTGCGATCGCCGTGGCCGGACTGAAGGCTGCGGTTGATCGCGGAGGCACGTTCCTGACGGAACTAGACACCCTCGCCGGTGTTGCACCCGACGACCCGATCATCGGCTCGCTTCGGGACTATGCGCGCACGGGAGTTCCCTCGCGTGCGGAGCTCGTACGTCAGTTCCAGGATGTCGCAAGCGCCATCCTCTCGGCTGTCAATCAGCCGGACCCGAACCAGGGGTTGGCTGAGCGGCTGCTCTCAAGCGCACTCTCGGTCGTCAAGGTTCGTCCGGTCGGGAATGTGGAAGGCGACACGCCGGAAGCGATCGTCGCGCGCATGGAGGACAAGCTTCGAAACGGCGATCTCCAGGGCGCTTCGCTCGAATGGGACACCTTGCCGGAGACCGGCAAGGCCGCATCGGCTGATTTCGCCAAGGCGCTGAAATCGCGGATCGAGGTCGAGAAGCTGGTGGGCACCGCCATGACCGGCGCCGTCGGCGGCAACCGAGGCTGAGGAACGCGTGATGATCCGGACACTTCTTTTCATTCTCACCGTTCTCGCCCTCGGATTCGGCTTTGCCTGGCTCGCCGAGCGGCCAGGCTCCCTCTCGATCCTCTGGCAGGGTCAGCTGATCGAGATGAGTCTGACCGTTGCCGCGACCGTCGTCCTTGCGATGATCGTCGCGGTGATGCTGGCCTGGTGGGTCGTCCGCCTGCTCTGGACATCACCACACTCGGCGCGCCGCTTCTTCCGCGCGCGCAAGCGGGACCGCGGCTATCAGGCACTCTCCACCGGTCTCATTGCCGCGGGTGCCGGCAACGCATTGCTGGCCCACAAAATGAGCGCGCGTGCTCGCGGTCTTCTGCGAGCGGAGCAGGAGCCGCTGATCCTCGTTCTCGAAGCGCAGACGGCAGCGATCGAAGGCAGGCACGATGAAGCCCGTCGGCTCTATCAGCAGATGGCAGACGACCCCGAGACAAGAGAGCTCGGGCTCCACGGTCTCTATGCGGAAGCAAGTCGCCTCGGCGCGCATGAGGCCGCACGGCAATATGCGGAGACGGCCGCAGAGCAGGCGCCTTATCTGCCTTGGGCAGCCAAGGCCACCCTTGAATACCGTTGTCAGTCCGGCCAATGGGAGGACGCGATCCGCCTGCTCGACCAGCAGCGCGTGGCCCATGTTCTCGGCCGGCCGGAGGCTGACCGCCTGAAGGCGGTCCTGCTGACGGCCAGGGCCGAAGAGCAGCTCGAAGGTGATCCTGCCGGCGCCCGCGACAGCGCCGTGCATGCCCTGAAACTCGCGAAAGATCTCGTTCCTGCCGCCGTCGTTGCGGCGAAGGCCTATTTGCGCGAAGACAATGTGCGGAAGGCGTCGTCGATTCTCGAGCAGACATGGAAGGTCGCTCCGCATCCGGACATCGCCAGAACATATGTCCGGGCCCGGGGTGGGGACAGCACTGTCGATCGGCTGAAGCGTGCCGAAAGGCTGGACTCGTTGCGCCCCAACAATGTCGAAGGGCTCCTGATTGTCGCCGAGGCGGCTCTCGACGCCCAGGAATTCGCCAAGGCCCGTCTAAAGGCGGAAGAGGCGGCCCGCATGGACGCCCGCGAACGGGTTTATCTCTTGCTCGCCGATATCGAAGAGGCAGAAACCGGTGACCAGGGACGCGTACGCTACTGGATGGCCCAGGCACTGCGCGCCCCGCGTGACCCGGTCTGGATTGCAGACGGCCACATTTCGGAGAAATGGCTGCCTGTGTCGCCCCTGTCCGGTCGCCTCGACGCCTTCGAGTGGAAGGTTCCCTTCGATCAACTGGAAGGCCCGGTCGAGGAGGGCATCGTCTCGCGTGGGGACGCCGCAATCAATGCGCTTCCGCCGGTGAAGAAGGCTCAGTCCTCGACCGAGAAACGCGCGGTCGTCGAACAAGTCGAAAAGACAGACGTGTCGGCGTCACCCAAAACGCCCGCGGAACCGGTCCGCATGCCGGAGCCGGCCGAAACGGCCTCGCCCTTCTTCGGCCATCCTCCGGACGACCCGGGCGTGCGCGAGGGCCAGCGACCGGCCGACGACAAGAACCGCTTGCGCCTTTTCTGAAGGAAGACAGATGCTCGAACGCCTCCAGGCCTTTTTCCAGAACCTGACACAGGGCCGCGGCAATGATGCCATATCTCCCGACGACCCGCGGATAGCGGTCGCAGCCCTTTGCTTCCAGGTTATGGAAGCCGACGGCGTGGTCCACGAGGCGGAGCGGGAGAAACTCGAACAGTTGCTGAGGGATGAATACCGGCTGGACGACGCGGAACTCCAAGCTCTGCTGAAGGCGGGCCAGAGGGCCGAGAGCGAAGCCGTCGACTATTATCGCTTCACGTCCGACATCAAGCGGCATCTGGACGAGGAGCAGCGGCTTCAGCTGCTCGGTATTCTCTGGGACATCGTTTATGCCGATGGCAGCCGAAGCGAAATGGAAGATCACGTCGTATGGCGGATCGCCGATCTGCTCGGAGTCTCCGACCGTGATCGCGTGAGCCAGCGCCGCGAAGCGGTCATGCGCTCGACCCAGGGGAGCAAGGATGCTTCATGACCCCTTGAGATCACGGCAGAAGGCACCGGTCCTGCTCGTCCTCCATCAGGAGCGCTCGAGCGCGGGCCGGGTCGGCCAGATGCTGCTCGAGAAAGGTTATCCGCTCGACATCCGCAGACCGCCGCTCGGCGACCCGCTTCCAGAGACGCTGGCCGGACACTCCGGAGCCGTCATCTTCGGCGGGCCGATGAGCGCAAACGATCCTGACCAGTTCATTCGCGATGAAATCGACTGGATCGCCGTTCCGCTGAAGGAGAAGAAGCCGTTCCTCGGCATCTGTCTCGGCGCACAGATGATGGTCCGCAATCTTGGCGGAAAGGTCACCGCCGACCGGAACAGTCTGGTCGAGATCGGCTGGTATCCGATCCGTCCAACCGAGCACGGCCGCCTGCTCATGCGCTGGCCGCAAATGGTCTATCACTTCCACCGCGAAGGGTTCGACCTGCCGCATGGATGCGAACTGCTCGCCGAGGGTGACCTCTACCGCAATCAGGCGATCCGTTACGGCGAGCATGCCTGGGGCCTGCAGTTTCATGCGGAACTCACCCGCGCCATGATGCAGCGTTGGGTCGTCCATGGCGCCCATCGCTTCGTCATGCCGAACGCACAGCCCGGGCGCGACCATCTCGAAGGCCGCATGATCTTCGATGCCCCCTCAGGGCATGGCTCTCCGATTTCCTCGAGCTCGTCTTCGAGCGAAAGCCTCAGCGGGTATCCTGACGCATCGGCGCGTCGAGGCTGTCGATGCGTCGCAGTTGCGGGAAACCGCCAGCCCAAAGGATCGCCACAGCAAGCGTTCCCAGTCCACCAATCACGACAGCGGGCACGGCCCCGACCAGCGAGGCCATCGTGCCGGCACGGAACTCACCCAGCTCGTTGGAAGCGCCGACGAAGACCATATTGACCGCATTCACGCGGCCTCGCACGTCATCGGGCGTCCAGAGCGCGATCAGCGTCTCGCGGACATAGACCGACGCCATATCGGCGGCCCCCATCAGCATGAGCGCCAAAATGGAAATCCAGGCTGTTTCCGAGAGGCCGAAGATGATCGTGCCGACACCGAACAGTGCGACGCCTACGAACATGAACAGACCGGCATTGTGGCGTATCGGGAAGCCCGCGAGAACGATCGCGACGAGAATGGCGCCGATGCCGGGAGCCGCACGCAGCAGCCCGAGTCCCCACGGTCCAAGCACGAGGATATCACGCGCAAAGATTGGCATGAGGGCGACAGCGCCCCCGAGCAGCACCGCAAAGAGATCGAGCGAAATCGCGCCGAGAACGACTTTCTCGCTCCAGATGAAGCGGAATCCCGCAAGCACGGTCGTCCAGGTCACTGCCTTGTTGGAAATTCTCTGCGCCGGTCGCTCGACCAGGAAGACAAGAAGCGCTGCTGTTGAAAAGAACGCCAATGCGACCGAGTAGGCGACCACGGGGCTCACGCCGTAAAGCAGGCCGCCCGCGACCGGCCCGAGAATCGAAGCCGTCTGCCAGGACGTGGAGTTCCACGCCACCGCATTCGGCAGATCCTCCTCGGGGACGAGGTTGGGGGCCAGCGATTGCGTCGCCGGCGCATTGAACGCGCGCTCGATGCCGAAGACGACCAGGATTGCGAACACCAGAACCGGCGAAAAGGCATCCATCAGTGTGATTGCAAGAAAAGACGCGCCGCAAAGGGCGCTGACGATCATGCAGATCGCGACGATGGCCCGGCGGTTGTAACGGTCCGCGACTGAACCGGTCACAAGGATGAGAAGCAGCGCTGGCAGAAACTGGAAAAGACCGATCAATCCGAGATAGAAGGCGCTTTTCGTCTCGTCATACATCTGCCAGCCGACCGAGACGCTGAGAATCTGCGTCGCGAAGGCCGCGAGGAACCGCGAGAGGAAGAAGCGGAGATAGGAGGCATGCCTGAAGGCTGCGAAGCGGTCGCCGGACGGATGTGCGGACATGGTCGGGAAGCGATCCTTTCGGAAGGTGGGACTCGGCCGAAAAATCAGCGGGACCATTAAGCATGATTCCCCCTGTGTCTGCCTGCGGCACTTGCCCGATAAGCTGCCAATGTCTACATCTCTGTCAACCTTGAAATGGAGACGATTATGCTGGCGTTGTTTCAAACGATCGATTTGGCCCTCAGCCTTTACACTTGGGTCCTCATCGGGAGTGCCATTTTCTCCTGGCTCTACGCCTTCAACGTGATCAACTCGAGCAATCGTTTCGTCAATTCACTCGGAACGTTCTTCTACAATGTGACCGAGCCGGCATTGCGCCCTATCCGACGCGTACTGCCTGATCTGGGTGGCATCGACATTTCGCCGATCATCGTCCTGCTGATCATCTTTTTCATCCGGTCCCTGATGTGGACGAGCATTTATCCGATCTTCGCTTGAAGCTCCCATATAGCATCCACAGCGACCATTTGCGGCTGTCCGTACGGCTGACGCCGAACGCCGGCCGTGACCAGGTGGACGGCGTCGAGGTCAATGCCAACGACGAAGCGCATCTGAAGGCGAAGGTGACGGCGGTTCCGGAAAAAGGAAAGGCCAACAAAGCCCTCATCGCTCTCCTCGCGAAGGCGGTCGGTGTGCCGAAATCCTCAATTTCGGTGATCTCCGGCGATACCGCCAGACAAAAAGTCCTCCGGATCGACGGCGATCCGAAGGACTTGGCAGAGAAGGTCGAGGCGCTGTTGACGCGCTGAACGCTTACTTGGAGGTCTTGGCGCGCTGCACGGCTTCGAGGATGAGCTGCTTGGCGACGCTGACGTCCTGCCAGCCGCCGATCTTCACCCATTTGCCGGGCTCGAGATCCTTGTAGTGCTCGAAGAAGTGCTCGATCTGCTTCAGTGTGATTTCCGGCAGATCGGTATAGTTCTCAATCTTGTCGTAACGCTGGGTCAGCTGGTGGGACGGGACCGCGATGATCTTCTCGTCCTTGCCGGAATTGTCTTCCATGATCATCACGCCGATCGGGCGGACATTGATGACGCAGCCGGGCAGCAGCGGGCGGGTATTGCAGATCAGCACGTCGATCGGGTCGCCGTCGTCGGACAATGTGTGCGGCACGAAGCCGTAATTGCCCGGGTAGGTCATCGGAGTGTAGAGGAAGCGATCAACGATGAGCGCGCCGGCATCCTTGTCCATTTCATACTTGATCGGATGACCACCGACCGGAACTTCGACGATGACGTTGATGTCGTCGGGCGGGTTCTTGCCAACGGCAATTGCATCGATGCGCATGTATAACCCCATGGGTAGGTTGAAATCCCGGCTGTCCTAATGGGAATCATTGCGCAATGCAACACGGCTTTGGGAGAACGTCTCATCCGCCGTCGCCGCGCGCGGCCTGCCAGGCCCACTGTTTTTTCTACGGCATCTCGCGCCAACCGCAGCATGACTGTTATAACGGCATAAACGGGGGATGCACGATGAAACCACCTATTTCCACATTGCTGGCGGCAGCGCTGATCTGGCCGGTGATCACCCATGCGGCACAGGCCAACGACAGCGCCTATACGGACCTCGACCTCGACAAATGCCGCACGGTCGCAGAGGACGAGATGGGCGCCAGCCTGCTATGTCGTGGGTATGACGGATATGACGTGCACTTCGCCGAGAGCGATCTCCGTCAGAGCACCCTCTACGGCGCAGTCGACAAGAAACTGGAGAACGAAGTCTTCGAGTCCTTCACGGTTTTCAACCATGTCGGCAGCAAGATCGAATGGAGGCGCGACACCGGGGGCAGGCCTTTCGCGACCATCCTCCGCTGGTTCATTGAAAACATCGACGATCAAGCCGGAATGCCGACCAAGGAAAGCAACGGCCAGGTCCTCGTCATTTCCCGTGTCGCCCAGCCGGACGACGGCCTCGGCTGCGTCGTCGGCTACGTGGATGCGCTGTCCAATCCGAAGGCCAACGAACTCGCCCGTCGAGTGGCCGACGAACAGGTGCCGGGATTTACCTGTGGCAGCGATAGAAGCACATGGTTCGGGAAACGCGGCGAAAAGAGCGGTGAACCGACACACGTTTGGCCGGAGACTGCACAGTAAGCTGCGACCTCCACCAGATTTAGTGCCAGATGAAACCCAGCTTCTTCAGCTGCACGTCGCCGAAATCCTCCATGCCCTCGACGGCGTCCACACCACCGTTCGAGCGGAAGAACTGCGAGGCATGGGCGCTCTCCTCGAGGCACCAGACGACGAGACCTGAGCAGCCGAGCGATTTCAGGAGGCGACGCGCTTCGCCGAAAAGGAGGTAACCGAGGCCGATCCCCTGGTATTCCGGGCGGATGTAGATCTCATAGATCTCGCCTTCCTGCGGCAAGGCTCGGGAGCGATTGAGGCCGACCGTCGCGTACCCGGCAATCGTGCCCGCAACATCGACCACGAGGATGGTCGCCGGACCACGCGTGGCCTTGCGCCACCAGGTCTCGCCACGACGCTCGATCATCTTGGCCAGGGCACGATGCGGAATGAGGCCGGCATAAGCATGCTGCCACGAGAGGCGATGCGCCTCCGCGATGGCTGCAGCGTCCTGCGGTTCCGCAGGCCGAACATCAATCGACAACGTCTTCATAACGTCACTCTCGTCCCGTCTGGACAATCTCACGATCCGCCCTTCGAGCGAACGCAGCATTGCCGGCAGACTTGTCATCTGGACCGTAGGCAGAAATTTAACGCTTTTTTAAACGCTGCGACAAGACCGGAGAATTCGTAACCACAAATAAAAACCCCGGTTTTTTAAACCGGGGTTAATGATTTATATTAGAGAAAGCTCATTAAGCCTGTGCGGCACGTGCCTTCTCGAAACGCTTGCGGTCGTTGGCGTCGAGATACGTCTTGCGCAGGCGGATCGACTTCGGCGTGACTTCCATCAGTTCATCGTCCTGGATCCAGGAGAGCGCGCGGTCGAGGGTCATGCGGATCGGCGGGGTCAGCTTGACCGCTTCATCCTTGCCAGCGGCACGGATGTTGGTGAGCTGCTTGCCCTTAAGAACGTTGACTTCGAGGTCGTTGTCACGCGTGTGGATACCGATGATCATGCCGGCATAGACCTTCTCGCCCGGCTCGATCATCATCGGACCGCGGTCCTCGAGATTGAACATGGCATAGGCGACAGCCTCGCCGGCGCCGTTCGACAGCAGCACGCCGTTGGTACGGCCGGCGATCGGACCCTTGTAGGGCTGATAGTCGTGGAACAGGCGGTTCATGATCGCCGTACCGCGGGTATCGGTCAGCAGTTCCGACTGGTAGCCGATGAGGCCGCGGGTCGGCGCGAAGAAGACCAGACGGACGCGGTTGCCACCGGAAGGCCGAAGCTCGGCCATTTCGGCCTTACGCTCGGACATCTTTTGCACGACGATACCGGAATGTTCCTCATCGACGTCGATGACGACTTCCTCGATCGGTTCCATGAGCTGGCCAGTCGTCTCGTCATTGTGCATGACGACGCGCGGACGCGAAACGGCAAGTTCAAAGCCTTCGCGGCGCATGGTCTCGATCAAGACGGCCAGCTGCAATTCACCACGACCGGACACGAAGAAGGAATCCTTGCCTTCGGCCTCTTCGATCTTCAGTGCGACATTGCCTTCGGCTTCCTTGAACAGGCGATCGCGAATGACGCGGCTGGTGACCTTGTCGCCTTCGGTGCCGGCCAACGGGCTGTCGTTGACTAGGAAGGACATGGTAACGGTCGGCGGATCGATCGGCTGGGCGGTGAGCGGCTCGGTGATCAACGGATCGCAGAAGGTGTCGGCAACGGTGCCCTTGGACAGGCCGGCGATCGCGACGATGTCGCCTGCATGGGCTTCCTCGATCGGCTGGCGCTCAATGCCGCGGAAGGCGAGGATCTTGGAGATGCGGCCCGTTTCGATCGTCTTGCCGTCCTGGCCGAGAACCTTGACGGCCTGGTTCGGCTTGATCGAACCCGAATGGATGCGGCCGGTGATGATGCGGCCGAGGAAGGGGTTGGCTTCGAGGATCGTGCCGATCATGCGGAAGGCACCGTCTTCGTCACCGACGCTCGGCTCCGGAACATGTTCCAGCACGAGGTCGAGCAGCGGAGCCAGACCCTGGTCCTTCGGGCCTTCTGGGTTGACGTTCATCCAGCCGTCGCGACCCGAACCGTAGAGGATCGGGAAGTCGAGCTGTTCGTCGGTCGCGTCGAGATTGGCGAACAGGTCGAAGACTTCGTTGATGACTTCTTCGTGGCGACCGTCCGGACGGTCGATCTTGTTGATCGCGACAATCGGCCGAAGACCGACCTTCAGCGCCTTGCCGACGACGAACTTGGTCTGCGGCATCGGACCTTCCGAAGCGTCGACCAGAACGATCGCGCCGTCCACCATGGACAGGATGCGCTCGACTTCGCCGCCGAAGTCGGCGTGGCCGGGGGTGTCGACGATGTTGATACGGGTGTTCTTCCATTCAACCGAAGTCGCCTTCGCGAGAATGGTGATGCCGCGCTCCTTTTCCAGATCGTTCGAATCCATGACGCGTTCGGCGACGCGCTGGTTTTCGCGGAACGAACCGGACTGCTTCAGGAGCTCGTCCACAAGGGTCGTTTTCCCATGGTCGACGTGCGCAATGATGGCGATATTGCGAAGTTTCATATCAGGTATCTCTGGGGCTGGGCGCGAAATGGACGGGGCGCCTTGTTTGTTTGGCGCGCTCATACCGTGTTTTTTGCATTTGCGAAAGAAAAAAAGGCAAAGGCCCTGGCTGATGCCTTTCTCGGAAACCCTCTCACTGTCGATCGAGATGGAAGGCAGGGCCGCCGAGGCGACCCTGCCGCAGAGCTCAGGCGTTGCGGACCGGATCGAGCGTTACCTTGTAGAGCTCGTTGTCGTCACGATCCATGAGGCGGACCGTCAGCTGCTCGCTCTGCCCGTCGATGTCGACGAGGCCAAAGAACTGCAGTCCCATCGACGGCGGCAGGTTTTGGCCCCGTTCGGCCGTCGGCCCCTTCACAAACTTCAGTTCCGGCCCGAACGTCATGTCGAGGTCATTGGGTCCGAACGTGCCTGCGTGGAGCGGACCGGAAACGAACTCCCAGAACGGTTCGAAATCCTGGAACTGCGCCTTGTCGGGGTTGTAATAGTGTGCAGCCGTGTAATGCACGTCGGCGGTCAGCCACACGGTGTTGGTGATGCCGGCCGTCTTGATGTAGCGCAGAAGGTCGGCAATCTCGAGCTCACGTCCCTTTGCGGAACCGTGGTCACCCTGCGCGATCGCTTCTGCCCCCTTTCGGTTCTTGGAGTCGTCCCAGACGATGACGCCGATCGGCATATCGCAGGCGATCACCTTCCAGGTTGCCTTCGAAGCGGCGAGCTCGCGCTTCAGCCAGTTGGCCTGCTCGACGCCCATGATCCGGGCCTCGGGCGAAAGCTCGTTTTCCATGCTGTCGTGATTGGGGCCGCGGTAGGAGCGCAGGTCAATGAAGAAAACGTCGACGAGCGGGCCGTAGGCGATCTTGCGGTATACCCGCCCCGGCTCGGCAGGTGTATAGCGGATCGGCGTCATCTCGTGGAAAGCGCGCGCCGCGCGGGCAGAGAGAAGGGCAACGGATTTCTCGGTATACCGATCGTCGCTCGTCAAATCCTTCGACGCGGACCAGTTGTTGACGACCTCGTGGTCGTCCCACTGGAAGAACGTCGGACAGACGGCATTGAAGTCACGGACGTGGCTATCCAGCATGTTGTACTTCCACTGCCCGCGATACTCGGCCAGCGTTTCGGCTACCTTGCGCTTTTCGTCGATCAGCACGGTGTTCTTCCAGAGACTGCCGTCGGAGAGCGCGACCTCGTCCTTCATCGCGCCGTCTGCATAGATCGTGTCACCGGAGTGAATGAAGAAGTCCGGCTGATACTTGGCCATCGTTGAATAGGTCTTCATGCCGGTTTCGTCGATGCCCCAGCCCTGCCCCGCGGTATCTCCCGACCAGGCAAAACGCACGGAGCGCTTCGAGGCCGGCGCTGTGCGGAAGCGACCCGTAACGGGCTCGGAGAGTGTGTTGATCGAAGACAGGTCGGCCGCAACGAAACGGTAGAAGATGTCCTGATCAGAAGGCAGTTCCGTCAACAGGCGCTTTACGGCGAAATCGCTTTCCGGCAGTGCATCGAGCGGTGCCAGCTTGACAGCGTTGGAGAAGCTCTCGTTCGTTGCGTACTCCATGAATATCCGCGAGGGACGATCAACCCGGCCCCAGATCATACCCGAAGAGACGTCGACGTCGCCCGACTGGACACCGTGCGTGAAGACCGGACGCTCCGCGGCACGGGCATAGAACGGCAGTGGCAGGCCCGACCCGGCGACGATGCCGGTCGCGCCTGCCGACAGAAGAAACGAACGACGCGACAGCGCCTTCAGTGACTGCGTCATGAAACCTCTCCTCGTTTTGGCTGGCGGGCGACCATCGCCCGCCGGCGGAAACAATCAGAGTTTCATGTCAGTCACTTGATCCGCAGATGAAACTTACGTCACCGTTCTGTGACACACCCGCGGCAGTTCAGGCGTCGCTGCCGTGGATTTCCTCCATCATCGCCAGTCCCTTCTTGCGCAGCATCGCGTCAGGTTCCGGCAATTTGCCCCGGAATGCCCGGTAAGCGTCCTCCGGATCGACCGAACCGCCCACCGAATAGATGTTGTCCTTCAACTTCTTGGCCATCGCCGTGTCGAAGGCGTCACCGGTTTCCTCGAAGGCCGCGAACGCATCCGCATCGAGAACTTCCGACCACATGTACGAATAGTAGCCTGCCGAATAGCCGCCGGCGAAGATGTGTTGAAAGTGCGGCGTGGCGTGCCGCATCACGATCGAACTTGGCATGCCGATCTCCTTCAAGACGTCCTCCTGCACAGCCATAGGGTCGTCGACTGCTGTCCGCGTGTGGAACGCCATGTCGACCAGGGCAGAGGATGTGAACTCCACGGTGTTGAAGCCAGCGTTGAACGTACGGGCCGCCAGCACCTTGTCGAGGAGCGATTTCGGCATCGGCTCGCCGGTCTCGTAGTGGACAGCGTAGCGCTTCAGGATTTCCGGAACGGTCAGCCAGTGTTCATAGAGCTGCGACGGCAGCTCCACAAAGTCACGCGAAACGCCTGTGCCGGCGACCGAAGGATAGGTTACGTTTGACAGCATGCCATGCAGGGCATGGCCGAATTCGTGAAACAGCGTGCGTGCGTCATCGAGCGAAAGCAGCGCCGGCTTGCCTTCTGCAGGCTTCGCGAAATTGCAGACATTGTAGATGATCGGCATTTCACCTGTGGTGCCGTTCTTCATCGTCAGCTTGTGCTGGGAGCGGAAGGCGCTCATCCATGCGCCCGACCGCTTGGAGGGGCGGGCGAAATAATCGCCGAGGAAGAGTGCGACAAGCGTCCCGCTCCGGTCGCGGATCTCGAAGACGCGGACGTCCGGATGGTAGGCCGGAATTCCCTTCTTTTCGGCTGCGATGATGCCGAAGAGCCGGCCGGCCACATCGAAGCAGGCATCAATGATCTTCTCGAGCTGGAGATAGGGCTTCAGTTCGGCTTCGGAAAAATCAAACTTCTGCGCCCGGATCTTTTCTGCGTAATGGCGCCAGTCCCAGGGCATGACCTCGTGATTGCGCCCCTCTCCGGCGATCAGGCGGACAATGTCCGCCTCCTCTTCTCCGGCACGGCGGACAGCCTTCTCCCAAACCGTCATCAGGAGATGGTTCACGGCACCAGCCGTTTTCGCCATCGTATTGTCCAGCTTGAACTCGGCGAAGTCGGCATAGCCGAGCAGGTCGGCCAGTTCCTGCCGAAGCGAGAGCGTCTCCCGCACGATGCCGCGATTGTCGGTTTCACCCTCGTTCATTCCACGAGCGGTCCAGGCCCTGAAGGCCTGTTCGCGCAGGTCGCGCCGCTCGGAAAAGGTGAGGAACGGTTCGATGATCGAGCGAGAAAGAGTAACGGCGTACGTGCCCTCCGCCCCACGTTCGCGGGCAGCAGCCGCCATCGCATCCTTCAGGAAATCCGGCAGGCCGGAAAGCTCCGCATCGGAGGACAAGATCAGCGACCAGTTCTTCTCGTCGGCCAGCACGTTCTGCCCAAACCGGGCCCCCAGGCCCGCCAGTCGTTCGTTGATCTCGGCAAGCCTCTGCTGCTGTGGCTTGGCGAGCAAGGCACCGGACTTGACGAAGCCCTTCCAATGCCGCTCGAGGACACGCGTCTCCTCAACCGACAGATCCAGCGTCTCGCGCTCCCGCCAAAGCGTGTCGATGCGCGCGAAGAGCGCAACATTCATCCCGATCTTCGAATAGTGACGCGACAGCTTTGGCGCGATCTCTCGCTCGAGCGCCTGGATCGTTTCGTTGGTGTGGGCTCCCGCGCGATTCCAAAACAGCGCCGAAATCCGGGAAAGACTTTCTCCGGCGATCTCCAGCGCCGTGACCGTATTTGCAAACGTCGGGGGTTCCGGATTGCCGGCAATCGCCTCGATTTCCGTATCATGCTCCAGGAAAGCCGCCTCGAAGGCCGGCGCGAAATCGCCGTCGGACACCGCCTCGAACCGGGGCAATCCCTGGAACCCGTTCCATTCGGTGAGCGCGGTATTGAGCGAAGAAGCTGCAGCCATCTCGTATTCCCTTCATCTGGTCGCTCGCGGCCGACCGGCGGGTTGGACATGTCTACCGATATGGGGCGGCGAGCGCTGCCTTGGCAAGGACCGGCAGGCACAAAACCCGTCACGGTAGGCGGTTCTTCCGAACCAGCCGGAGGCGCGCGAGGCCCTGTCATTTGCCTCTCGTCAAATCTGGGCGGGAGGCTTATGGTCCGCACACTTGCGCCTTTTTCCAGCGGCGCTCCTCCCGCGCAACGTGTTCACCGGTCAGAGAGCAATGGCACCAAAGCGAATGAGCGAAAGCCGAACGTCGTTGATCGGCGCGCTGCTGACGACCATCGGCCCCGTTTCGATGGCGATCTATACGCCGGCCATGCCCGAACTCGTGCATGCCTTCGGCACATCGGACGCCGCCATCAAGCTCAGCCTTTCACTCTATTTCTTTGGGTTTGCCTTCGCACAGCTGCTCGCGGGACCGGTCTCGGACGCCTTCGGGCGGCGGATCGCCACGCTCTCCTTTCTCGGCGTTTATCTGCTGGGAAGCCTGCTTGCGGCCTTCGCACTATCCGTCGAACTGCTACTTGCCGGCCGGCTCGTTCAGGGCGTCGGGGCATCGGTCGGCATCACGGTCTCGCGTGCGATCGTGCGGGATCAGTTCACCGGCCCGGAGGCCGCACGCATCCTCAACATGATCGGCATCATGCTGGCGATCGGCCCGGCGGCCGGTCCGACCCTTGGCGGCCTCGCCCTCGCCCTTTCCGGATGGCAGGCCGTGTTCTTCCTGATGGTGGGCTTCGGCATCCTCAGCTGGCTCGTCGTTGCCTTCCTGATGCGCGAGACGACGACTGCAGATCGTGCACTTATCAAGCCGTCCCGTCTTCTCGGCGCATATGCCACGCTCGTTACAGACATGCGGGTGCTTCTCGCAGCCTTCGTGCTCGCCGGCACGGTGGGCGCCCTCTACGCGCAGGCGACGATGCTGCCCTTCATCCTGATCAAGAGAGTCGGTCTGAGTCCGGCCGAATTCGGATTTGGAATGCTGATGCAAACCGGCTCCTTCTTTTTCGGATCTGTCGCGCTCCGGATTCTCTCACCACGCCTCGGTGAGCGACGAGCGCTTCTGACCGGCTTGGCACTCGCCGGAACCGGAGGTGCATGCATTGCCCTTTCGGTCGCTTTTGTCGACCCGAGCTTCCTTTCCATCATGGTACCGGTCGCCATCTGCGCCTTTGGCATGGCCTTCGTGATTCCCTACATCACGACCGCGGGGCTGCAGCCGCATCCGGCGATCGCCGGTTCGGCCGCGGCCCTGATCGGCTTCGTGCAGATGGGCTCCGGCTTTCTCGGTGGTCTTGCAGGAGCGCTGATCGGCGATCCGCTGCGGGCGTTCGGGATCGTCATTCCGGCAATGGAGTTTATCGCAATCCTCGCCTATCTCGGCTTTCTCCGCGCAAGCCGCAGAATGGCATGAAAAAAGCCTGCCACGCTCTCGCGCGGCAGGCTTTTCGCAGGTTCGGAATCGGTCAGTTACCGAGGTTACGCTTGGCGAGCGTGCGCAGGCGCAGCGCATTGAGCTTGATGAAGCCGGCGGCGTCCTTCTGGTCGTAGGCACCCTGGTCGTCCTCGAACGTCACCAGCTTGTCGGAATAGAGCGACTTGTCGCTCTCGCGGCCGATGACCATGACATTGCCCTTGTAGAGCTTCAGCGTGACTTCGCCTTCGACATGTTCCTGGCTCTTGTCGATGAGCGCCTGGAGCATTTCGCGTTCCGGCGAGAACCAGAAGCCGTAATAGATGAGCTCGGCATAGCGCGGCATGATCTCATCCTTGAGGTGGGCGGCGCCACGGTCGAGCGTGATGGATTCCATCGCACGGTGCGCAGCCAGAAGGATGGTGCCGCCGGGCGTTTCGTAGACGCCGCGCGACTTCATGCCGACGAAGCGGTTCTCGACGAGGTCGAGGCGGCCGATGCCGTTGTCGCGGCCATAATTGTTCAACTCGGCGAGCAGCGTTGCCGGGCTCATCTCGACACCGTTGATGGAGCAGGCATCGCCCTTGCGGAAGCCGATCTTGATGACGGTGGCCTTGTCGGGTGCGGCTTCCGGCGAGATCGTGCGCATATGCACGTATTCGGGCGCTTCCTGCGCCGGGTCTTCCAGAACCTTGCCTTCGGAGGAGGAGTGCAGAAGGTTGGCGTCGACCGAGAAGGGAGCCTCGCCCTTCTTGTCCTTGGCGACCGGGATCTGGTGCTGTTCGGCGAAGTTCAGGAGGTCCGTGCGGCTCTTGAACGCCCAGTCGCGCCACGGCGCGATGATCTTGATGTCGGGGTTCAGCGCATAGGCCGAGAGTTCGAAGCGAACCTGGTCGTTACCCTTGCCGGTGGCGCCATGGGCGATGGCATCCGCGCCGGTCTTCTTTGCGATCTCGATCAGATGCTTCGAGATCAGCGGGCGAGCAATCGACGTGCCGAGCAGGTAGACGCCTTCATAGACGGCATTGGCACGGAACATCGGGAAGACGAAATCGCGGACGAATTCCTCGCGGACGTCCTCGATGAATATCTCCTTGATGCCCAGCATCTCGGCCTTCTTGCGCGCCGGTTCCAGTTCCTCCCCCTGACCGAGATCGGCAGTGAAAGTGACGACTTCAGCGCCGAGTTCGGTCTGCAGCCATTTCAGGATGATGGATGTGTCGAGGCCGCCGGAATAGGCGAGAACGACCTTCTTGACGTCTTTCGGAAGTGCCATGTCGAGTTCCACTTGTATCGGATAGCAGTGAGCAGAGTGCGTATTTGGCGGCACTTTTAGCGAGATTATCGCCACGTGCAAGGGGAACCGACGCCTGACAAGAGCGACTGGCGTTGAACGGAGCACGCGTCAAATTGGAGATTTGACCTTCCGGTCGCCATAGGCCATATCACCCCTTCACCCGAAGAGCTGAGGAGATTTGCATGACAAGACTTCACGCGGCGTTCAAGAAGGGGAATCTCGCTGTGGTCACCGGCGGGGCGTCGGGGATCGGTTTGGCCGCTGCCAAGTACTTTGCACGCCTCGGCATGTGCGTGGTAATCGCCGATCTCGTCGGCGAGCGACTGGCCGAAGCTGAAGCCGCAGTCGCAGCGCTCTCCCATAGCGGAGCGACCGACGTGGTTGCCATTCCGACAGACGTGTCGAAGCGGGAGGAACTCGAGGCGCTGGAGCGCACCGTGGTTCAGCGTTTCGGTCGAGTCCACGTGCTGATGAACAACGCGGGGATCCAGCCGGGCAGCGCCATCTTCGGGCCGCAGGCCAACTGGGACAATGTGCTCGCCGTCAACCTGATGGGTGTCGTCAATGGCAGCCGCACCTTCGGGCCCGGCATGATCTCCCACGGAGAACCGGCACTCATCATCAACACCGGTTCGAAGCAGGGCATCACCACGCCGCCCGGAGATCCGGCCTACAACGTCTCTAAGGCAGGCGTGAAAGTTTTCACCGAAGCGCTGCAGCACGAGCTGCGAAATACGCAAGGTTGCCATGTCTCGGCTCATCTGCTCGTCCCCGGCTTCGTCTTCACGCCACTCACTGCAAACGGGCGGACTGAAAAGCCGGCCGGCGCCTGGACGCCGGAACAGACGGTCGACTTCATGATGGACAGCCTCTCGAAGGGCGATTTCTACATTCTGTGCCCGGACAACGAGGTTGATCGCCGCACCGACGAAATACGCATGCTCTGGGCGGCAGGAGACATCGTGGAGAACCGCCCGCCCCTCTCCCGCTGGCACGCCGATTACGCAGACAGTTTCAAGGCCCATCTCGTCGAGAAGCAAAGCTGATTGGCAAGCGATCCCGGGCCCGGTATGGATGATGCGATAGCGTCGCCTTCCGGGCTTTCCTCATTGCGGACCTTCTGATGGACTTCATTCCGAGCTTTGCCACCATCCTCGCCTTCAGCCTTGCGATCTTCCTGCTTGCGATCACGCCCGGGCCCGACATGACGCTGTGGATCAGCCGTTCGCTGCGAGACGGTCGCGCGACAGGGCTAATGACGCTCGCCGGCACGAGCTTCGGGATTTCCATTCACACGATACTGGTCGCCTTCGGCATTTCAGCACTGATCGTCGCCTCGCCGATGGCGTTCACCATCCTGAAGACCGGCGGCGCGGGCTATCTGCTGTGGCTTGCCATCCAGGCGGTGCGCCATGGTTCGAATTTCGTCGTTCGCGCCGACGGCGACCGCCAGTCGGCTCCGGTAAAGGCGTTCCTGAACGGCCTATGGGTCAATCTGCTGAACCCCAAGGTCATCATCTTTTTCATGACCTTCCTGCCGCAGTTCGTCAGCGCCAGCGACCCGCATGTCACCGGCAAACTTCTTTTCCTCGGCATATGGTCGATCATCCTGTCACTGCCGATCGGGCTTGCGATCATCTTCATGGCAGACGGACTGTCGGCATGGCTGCAGACGAACCGAAAGGTACTGCGTGCCATTGACTACACCTTCGCCGGCGTCTTTTCGATCTTCGCCGTGAAGATCTTCTTTACCCAGGCACGTTGAAGGCCAAATGAAAATGGCGCCGGGCTGAAGCCAGGTGCCATTCTCGAAAAGACCACCGCCGGGCGAAATCAGCCGATCAGCAGCTCGTCGTCATCCAGCGTCTGCCCGCGAATCTTGCGGAACATGGCGATGAGGTCCTCGACCTGCAGGTCCTTGCGGCTGTCACCGGACACGTCGAGCACAATCTCACCGGCGTGCAGCATGATCGTGCGGGTGCCGTAGTCCAGTGCTTGGCGCATGGAGTGCGTGACCATCAGGGTCGTCAGCTTGCGCTCCGCGACGATCGACTGGGTGAGTTCCATGATAAACTCGGCCATGCCCGGATCGAGCGCCGCCGTATGCTCGTCGAGCAGCAGGACTTCCGAGCCGGCAAGCGTCGCCATGACTAGCGACACGGCCTGCCGCTGTCCGCCGGAGAGCAGATCCATGCGGTCGCCCATGCGGCTTTCCAAGCCGAGATTGAGTGCAGCGATGCGATCTCTGAACTCTGCCCGGCGATTACCACCGAGAGCGTCTGCCAGTCCGCGCCGCCTGCCGCGCATGGCCGCAAGAGCGAGGTTCTCGGCGATGCGGAGCGCACCACAACTTCCGGCCAGCGGGTCCTGAAAGACGCGTGCGACCAGTCCAGCGCGCTGCGCTGTCGTCTTCCGGGTCACATCGGCGTTGCCGATGGTGACGCGACCACCGGTCGGAAGAACATCTCCGGCCAATACTCCGAGCAGTGTCGACTTGCCAGCGCCGTTGGAGCCGATGACGGTGACGAACGAGCCTGTTTCGATGGCGAGGCTGACGCCCGAAAGCGCCTGCTTCTGAAGCGGCGTACCGCGGCCGAAAACGACCTGGATGTTTTCGAGCGAGATCATGACGAGGCTCCTCCGCGACGCAGTCTCGGAAGAACAAGCGCGACGGCCACGAGAACAGCAGTGACGAAGTTGAGGTCGGACGCCTTCAGACCGAGCACGTCGGAGGACAGCGCGAGCTGAATGGCGAGGCGGTAAGCGATCGAACCGACAATGCAGCCGATGAGCGCTATCAGCAGACCACGGTTCCCGAACAGGGTTTCGCCAATAATGACGGCGGCGAGGCCCACCACGATGGTGCCGACACCGGCGGTGACGTCGGCAAAGCCGTTGGTCTGCGCAAACAACGCCCCACCGAGCGCGACGAGCGCGTTGGATATCGCCATGCCGAGATAGATCTGGTTACCGGTTTGCACACCCTGCGCACGAGCCATGCGGGAATTGGCGCCGGTCGCCCGCATCGCGAGTCCGGCGTCGCTTTCCAGAAAGCGCCAAACGAGAAGAACCGCAACGCCGACAAGCACAAAGAGAAACAGCGGCCGGACGTAATAGTCGGCAAGTCCATGCCCGTAGAAGGGCGTGAGCATCGTGTCCTGGTTGAGCAACGCAACGTTCGGCTTGCCCATGACCCGCAGATTGACCGAGAACAGCGCGATCATCGTCAGGATCGAGGCCAGCAGGTTGAGGATCTTGAAGCGAACGTTGAGCACCGCGGTGACCAATCCGGCGACAGAACCGGCAGCCATCGCAACGGCCGTTGCAAGCCACGCATTGAGCCCTGCGATGATGAGAACGGCGGCTACAGCTGCTCCGAGGGGAAACGACCCATCGACGGTGAGGTCAGGAAAATCGAGGACGCGGAAGGCCAGATATACGCCGATGGCAACAAAGGCGAAGACCAGGCCGAGCTCGACGGCACCCCAGAAGGCGATTTGGCTCACGGCGGACAGTCCTTGTTCAACCCGGCACCTGTGCACGGGCAATGAGCAAGGCCGCCTTTGCGGCGGCCTCGCAATGATTGAGTTATTCGATGACCTTCGTCGCCCGCTTCACGATGCTTTCCGGAAGCTCGACACCCATCTTGACGGCGGCGGACTTGTTGATGACGAGATCCGTGCCGGCCGCGACGCGAACCGGAATGTCGCCGGGAGCCTCGCCCTTGAGGACGCGTGCGACGATCTCACCGGTCTGCTTGCCGACATCGAAATAGTTGAAGCCGAGAGCAGCAACTGCGCCGCGGGCAACCGAATCCGTATCGCCGGCGTAGAGCGGGATCTTTGCTTCGACGGCGACACCGACGGCAGCCTCGAAAGCCGAAACGATGGTGTTGTCAGTCGGGATGTAGATGACGTCGGCGCGGCCGACGAGCGCGCGTGTCGCCCCCTGCACTTCCGCCGACTTGGTAGCCACCGATTCGACGACTTCGAGGCCTGCCTTCTCGGCTTCCGCCTTGAGTGCGGCAAGCGTCGAGACGGAGTTGGCTTCCGCAGAATTGTAGACGAACCCGATGGTCTTGGCGTTGGGCGTGATTTCCTTGATCAGCGCAACGTGATCGGCGACGGGGGACATGTCGGAGAGACCAGTCACGTTGCCGCCGGGCTTCTGCATGTCCTTGACCAGCTGTGCGCCGAGCGGATCGGACACCGCCGTGAAGACGACGGGAATGTCACGGGTGGCGGCCACGACGGCCTGTGCCGAAGGGGTGGAGATCGGAACGATCACGTTCGGGCTTTCGCCGATGAACTGCCGAGCGATCTGGGCGGCAGTGCCCGGATTACCCTGCGCCGACTCATAGAGGAACTTGAGGTTCTCTCCCTCTTTGAAGCCGGCTTCCGCCAGGGCTTCCTTGACACCGTCGCGTGCGGCGTCAAGCGCCGGGTGCTCGACGATGGCCGTGACGGCAACCGTCACTTCATCTGCACGGACCGGCATGGCAAGGGCCGTGGCAGCTACGAGGGCAAGTACGAGAGCGCGCATGAGTTCATCTCCAATCTCTGTCGCTTACTGGCGGCCTTCTTAGGCAGATGATCGGATGAAATCAATCGCGATCCAAGCGGCGGAATACGGAATCAAGCACCAAAACGCGGGCTTTCCGTTCTGCCGGAGCGTTTTTTAGTCGTCTTCGCCGTGATTGGCGATCATCATCGCCTCGAACGCCAGTCGATCGGTCTTGCGCATGCGCTCAGACTCGGACTTGAGCTGACCGCAGGCAGCGAGAATGTCACGGCCACGTGGCGTGCGGATCGGCGAGGCGTAACCTGCCTGATTTATGAAATCGGCGAATTTTTCGATCTGCGCCCAGTCGGAACACTGGTAGTTCGTGCCAGGCCACGGATTGAACGGAATCAGGTTGATCTTGGCCGGGACGCCTTTCAGCAGCTGCACCAGTCCCTTCGCGTCCTCGAGGCTGTCGTTGACGTCCTTAAGCATCACGTATTCGAAGGTAATGCGGCGTGCGTTCGAAAGACCCGGGTAAGCACGGCAGGCGGCGATCAGCTCCTTCAAAGGATACTTCTTGTTGATCGGAACCAGCATATCGCGAAGTTCGTCGCGCACGGCGTGCAGCGAGATCGCGAGCATGACGCCGATCTCCTCGCCCGTGCGATAGATTTCCGGCACCACGCCGGAAGTGGAAAGCGTGATGCGCCGTTTGGAAAGCGAGAGGCCATCACCGTCGGAAGCGATCAGCAGCGCACGCTTGACCTCTTCGAAGTTGTAGAGCGGCTCGCCCATGCCCATCATGACCACGTTGGTGATCTTGCGATCACTGGAAGGCACCATGGCACCGACGGGCACGTCACGATCGGGAAAATCGCCAAGACGATCCCGCGCGAGCAACAATTGCGAAAGGATTTCTTCGGAGGTGAGATTTCGGACCAGTTTCTGCGTTCCGGTGTGGCAGAAAGAACAGGTAAGCGAGCACCCAACCTGGCTCGAGATACAGAGTGTCCCGCGGCCCTCTTCGGGAATATAGACGGTTTCAACTTCGACGGGGCGACCAGCTCCACGTGGCGGAAAGCGCAGCAGCCATTTGCGGGTGCCGTCGTTCGAGACCTGCTCCTCGACGATTTCCGGCCGGGCTACGGTGAAGTTCGCCTTCAGCATTTCGCGCATGTCCTTCGCGACATTGCTCATGGCGTCAAAGTCGGAGATTCCGCGGACGTAGATCCAGTTCCAGATCTGCGCGACGCGCATCTTGACCTGCTTCTCGGGCACACCCTTGTCGCGCAGCGCCGCAGCAAGCTGCTCCCGGTCGAGGCCGATCAGCGACGGCTTGCCGGAGATAGCGTCCTGGACCGGCGCGAGTGCCATCTTGGGCTTGCCTGAAATTACTGCGTCGAGAGAAGCCATACTGTTTCGCCTCACGCACCATGCCTTACCCGCGATCCTGTCGTTACGGGTGTGCCGGTCGTCTAGTTACTATCGAGTTCCACTGGGGAATTGGGTTTAATGCGGACCATATAGGTTTCCTGGCCGCCCATTACCATCAAACAGGGACGACGTCATCCGGAATGTATTGCAGCGTCGACGATATCCGGAAACACCAAATGACGGGCCAGCAAGATGCTGCCCGTCATCTATATACAGTCGTATGCGGCCCACGCCGAATTACTTGCAGGTTTCAATCTTGCTGAGAGCTGCAGAGATACCGGAGAGGGAATAGGTGTAGGACGTCGGCGTGCCGCGGGCGGATGTCGCCTTGACGGTCATGGACGCACCGCCCTTCATCGCCGCGACCAGGGCGGGTTCCTCCGCCGCATTCTCGACCCAGGCCGCCTTGTCCTTGGTGAACATCACGAAGTTCTTGTTGTCGATGGTGACATTCACCTTCGACCCGTCCTTCAGCTTGTAGCCCATCATCGCCTGCGGCTCGTAGGAGATGTTCTGGCCGGGACGCTGCGAAACGATGAAGAATATGTCGCCGTGATCAACGGCGGCGGGTTCTTTTGCAGTCGGAACCGAAAGCACGTAGCATACCGTTCCGCCGTTAGACTTGTAGGAATACGCGCCCCATGCCTTGAATTGCTCGATGCGGGTCGGCGCCTGAGCGATAGCTGTCCCGTAGCCTGCCAGCACAATTGCCAATGCGGTTGCGATACGTCTTACAAACATGTTGTCCTGCCGCTTACGTTTCCGTCCAAGGCCCGACCGCGCGTCGAGCCACCTTCTCAAAACCTGATTCAGTTTGACTTAATTTAGGTTACCAAACCGTCAACAAGGCATTCGATCTCGTCGCCGAAGGCAGCATTTCAGCCGATCAGACCGATTTTTGATCGCCGACGTCATCTGACGGTGCGCACTACCCCAGCAGCCTGATCAGAACAGAACAAATCCGGCGAGAGTTTGTCCTTGCCGGTCTGCAACATGGGCATCGGCACCCGACCGTTGCTCGGGTCATCACCCGGCGGCAACGCCCGGTTCGTCGGCGAGCGCGCGATCTGCCGCTTCGTAATGCTGCTCCCGGATGTGACTGCTTATCAGCGCAAACGCCGTCGTCAATACAGCAATGTCGTCGGTGAAGCCAACGACTGCCAGCATGTCGGGAACCGTATCGAAAGGAAGTACGAAATACCCGAGCGCCGCAAGCAGTATGCCGCGCACGCGCAACGGCGTCTGTCTATCGGTCGCGCAGTAGTATGCGGCAACGACATCGCGCCCGAACGGCAACTGACGCATGGCCTTACGCATCGTCGGCCAGAACCTTGCCCGAACGGTCCTCTCCTGTCGCTCCTGGGTGCCTTCGTCCCCGGGCAGCAGTATGTCGCCGAACTTGATCTCATCCATGGTTCGTCCTCACATTCTGCAACGATATGGGAAAACGGACGCGGAATTCAATTCCCCTCGCTATGGTCTCCTAACACCTGCCATCGGCGATCCGGCGCCAGGATAGACGGCAAAAAAACCGGTCACGCTCGTCATTGACCCCGCCCAGACGGCGAACAAGATAGCCTCCAACAAGCTTACAGCATGCTCTTCGCCGACTGCGCGTCCCTGCTCGCAAAACTTGCAGCCGGACGCGCCTCGTGAAGCGGAAACACCTCCTCGGTGAGGTAAGGTCCGCCTCCGACCGATTCTTTCGACGAGAGGAGAACAAAGCGCGGAACGAGGAAGGGTCCGGTGTGGAAATCACCCCGCCCGGAAAGATAGCGGACGACGTCGTCGACCCTTGAGGACTTGAGCCGCGCCAGCGTCACGTGCGGGCTGAACTTTCTGGGGTCCGGCGGCAGGCCGATACGCTGGCAGATGCGCTCGATTTCGGCCTGAAGCGCGTACATTTCCGGCGCCGGCGAAACGCCAGCCCAGACCGAATGCGGCTTCTTCGAACCGAAGGAACCGATGCCGCTCAAACTAAGGAGAAATTCGGGGCGATCGATCCGGTCCAAACGGTCGACGATCTCGTCAGCCGTCCTTCCGTCGACATCGCCGATGAAACGCAAGGTGATGTGGTAGTTCTCCACGTCGATCCAGCGAGCTCCGGGAAGTCCGCCACGCAACAGGGAAAGACTGAGAGCCGCATTACGCGGAATTTCGAGGGCAGTGAACAATCTCGGCATGGCGAGCTCCCCGAATCTCTTGCAGATAAGAATAGCGAATCACGCAACGCCGATCCGCGCAACCCCCTAATTTGTGGCGGAGGAAATGCGGTCGAGAAAGCGCTCCACGACCGGCAGCATCCGCTGGGTGATGACGGCAATCCCTTTCGCATTGGGGTGCATACCGTCGTCGATCTTCAGATTGGCCTCGGTGACAACGCCGTCAAGGATGAAGGGATAGAACTCAAGTCCGTATTTGTCGGCCAACCGCTTGTAGATCGGATTGAATCGGTCCCGGTAATCCGTCCCCATGTTAGGCGGCGCCATCATGCCGACGAGAAGAACGTCTATGCCTCTGCCGCGCAATCGCTTGATGATTTCCTCGAGATTTCTCTCGGTCTCCTCCGGTGCTACGCCGCGCAAGGCGTCGTTCGCGCCGAGTTCGAGTATGACCCCGTCAGTGCCATCGGGGACGGACCAATCCACTCGTGCCAACCCGGCGGCAGATGTGTCGCCGGAGACCCCTGCGTTCGTAAGGACGACTTTCCGGCCGGCGGCGATTAGCGCTCTTTCGAGATGTACAGGAAGCGCGTCCTCCGGAGGCAGCTGGTAACCGGCCATGAGGCTGTCGCCAAAGCCGACGATCTGCAGCGTCCTGTCCTCCGCCTTGAGCGGACCAACCAGCAAAGCAGCAAATACCAGCGCCGCAAAAAGGGGGATTGCTGCTTTAAATCTCATATTGCCTTCCCTAAATTGACCAGAGCCCGCGGCAGACGGCAGACCGATCCTGCAGGCGATACTCAACATATAGGGCGAGCGCGCGTGGGGAAAACAATCATTGAAGTGAAGAAGGCCGATCTGACGCTCGGGAACGCCGCCGCCGCGGTTCACGTCCTGAAGGGCATCGATCTCGCCATCGACCGCGGTGAGGCAGTGGGTATCGTCGGCCCGTCCGGATCGGGAAAATCGACGCTCCTCATGGTTCTCGCCGGTCTCGAGCGGCTCGATAAAGGGGAGATAATCATCAATGGTGCGGCACTGCACGATTTGAACGAGGATGCGCTGGCGGACTTCCGCGGCCGCAACATCGGCATCGTCTTTCAATCGTTCCATTTGATCGCCAACATGACGGCGCTCGAAAACGTCGCGGTGCCACTCGAACTCGCCAACGTCCGTAACGCCTTCGAGATAGCCCGGCGTGAGCTTCAGGCGGTCGGGCTTGGTGAACGGCTGAGTCACTACCCCGGACAGCTTTCAGGCGGAGAACAGCAGCGTGTCGCCATCGCGCGAGCGCTGGCGCCTTCTCCCGCCGTACTGATCGCGGACGAGCCGACAGGCAACCTCGATACGGAAACCGGACGCCAGATTGCCGATCTCCTCTTCGCGAAGCAAACAGAGCGCGCCATGACGTTGCTGCTGGTCACACACGACCCGCTGCTGGCCGCACGTTGCTCGCGGCAGGTAAAGGTCATGTCGGGTACGATTGTCGAAGACCGCCGGCAAAGCGAACGACATGAAGCGCGACTGCCGGCATGAAAGCCTTTCTTCCGCGCCTTCGCGTCGCCTTCAGAATAGCAGTGCGGGAGTTGCGCGGCGGGCTGCGCGGGTTCTACATCTTTCTAGCCTGCATCGCGCTGGGTACGGGGGCGATCGCGGCCGTCAATTCCGTCTCCACCGCGATTACGGAAGCCATTGCGTCTCAGGGCCGGGAGCTGCTTGCCGGCGACGCGCGCTTCGAACTAAACAACCGGGAAGCCACACCGGAGGAGCGACGTTTTCTGGACGGGCTCGGGACGGTTGCGGTGTCGACAGCCCTGCGCTCGATGGCCCGCCTGCCGGATGGCTCTGACCAGTCGCTGGTCGAAGTGAAGGCCGTCGATCAGCTCTATCCGCTCTATGGCGCGTTTGCATCCGAACCGCCGATGCCTCTTGCCGAAGCGCTCACGAAGAAGGATGACATCTTCGGAGCGCTGGCAGCACCCCTTCTGCTCGAGCGCCTTGGCCTCACGGTCGGCGACGAGCTTCTGGTCGGAAAAGCTCGCTTCCATATCGCAGGTACGATCGCAAGCGAACCGGATGCTATTTCTGACGGGATGGGATTTGCACCCCGTCTGCTGACAAGCCTCGACGGTCTCCAGGCCTCCGGTCTCGTCGAGACCGGCAGCCTGGTCGAACACGCCTACAAGGTACGGTTCCACGATCCGCAACTCTCTCCCGCGGATCTACGCGAAAAGGCCCAGAAGACTCTGCCGAACGCCGGCTGGTCGATCCGCACGAGCGACCGCGCCGCGCCGGCATTGAGCGAGAATATCGCGCGATTTTCACAGTTCCTCACGCTCGTCGGCCTCACCGCACTGATCGTCGGAGGTGTTGGCGTGGCGAATGCCGTTCGCGCATTTCTCGACAGCAAGCGCGTGGTGATCGCCACCTTGAAGTGTCTAGGGGCGCCGGCGACTGTGGTCGTGTTAGTGTATTTCATCCAGATCGCCATCATCGCGGCCTTCGGCA
Organism: Ciceribacter thiooxidans; assembly: GCF_014126615.1. NCBI lineage: Bacteria > Pseudomonadati > Pseudomonadota > Alphaproteobacteria > Hyphomicrobiales > Rhizobiaceae > Ciceribacter > Ciceribacter thiooxidans. The sequence goes on along the minus strand of NZ_CP059896.1, from coordinate 52,825 downwards.
TCGCAGGCGGGCTCGTCGTCGGCATCGTAGCGCCGATCATTGCCGCACAATACCTGGCGCAGATACTTCCGATTCCCCTTGTGCCCACGCTCTATCCAGGTGCACTCGTGCTTGCGTCACTGTTCGGTGCGCTTGTCACGTTTGCCTTCTCGATACTGCCTCTGGGTCACGTCCGCGAGATACCGGCAACCGCTCTCTTTCGGGAACAGGGCCTGGAGGCCGGCGGCTGGCCCTCGCGTACCTACATCCTCGCGGCCGCATTCCTGTTCATCACGCTTGCGGTGTTGGCAATCGGTGTCTCGGACGATCGCTGGATCGCAACTCTCTTTCTGGTTTCGATGGCGGTCGGCTTCATCGTCCTGCGCTTCGTCGCATTCCTGATCGCACTCGTGGCGCGACGCGCCCCTCGTCCGGCATCAGCAGCCATGCGTCTGGCAATCGGCAATATCTACCGCCCGGGTGCCCTTACACCTTCCGTGGTCCTGTCTCTCGGATTGGGTCTCACGCTCCTCGTCGCCCTTGCACTGGTCGACGGCAACCTGCGACGAGAACTGACCAGCAGCCTCCCCGAACGGGCGCCGAACTTCTTCTTCGTCGATATCCAGAAGACGGAACTGGACGGCTTCCGCAGCCTTCTCGCCGCTCGCTCTCCTGCAGGCCAGATCGAAGAAGTACCGATGTTGCGTGGCCGAATTCTCGCCTTCAACGGCACAGATGTATCGAAAATGGAAGTACCACCGGCCGGACGCTGGGTGCTTCGCGGCGACCGCGGCATCACCTACGCAGAGACGTTGCCCCGCAATGCACAAGTGACCGCCGGCGAATGGTGGCCGGCGAACTATACCGGCGAGCCCTTGGTCTCATTCTCGGCCGAGGAGGCGGCCCAGCTTGGGCTGAAGGTCGGAGATACGGTAACGGTCAATGTCCTTGGACGAAGCATCACGGCCAAGATCGCCAATTTCCGCGAAGTCGACTGGGAGTCGCTATCGATCAACTTCGTGATGATCTTCTCTCCGAACACCTTTGCCGGTGCGCCACACACGTGGTTGGCGACACTTACACTGCCTAATGCAACGAGTGCGGAGGAGGCAGCTGTCCTGAAGTCGGTCACGCGCGCGTATCCGACCATCACGAGCGTCAGGGTCAAAGACGCATTAGACGTCGTCGAACGACTGGTCGGGCAACTGGCGACTGCGATCCGGGCAGCAGCCGGAATTGCGCTCATCACATCGGTCCTGGTTCTATCGGGAGCCTTGGCTGCCGGAAACCGCGCACGAACCCACGACGCCGTCATCTTGAAGACTCTCGGCGCGACGCGAGGGCTGTTGATCCGCGCCTTTACCTACGAATACCTCCTCCTCGGCGCCACCACGGCTGCCTTCGCACTCGTGGGCGGAGGCGCGGCGGCCTGGTACGTAACCGCGCGGATTATGAATCTACCATCGTCGTTCCTTCCTGCGGTGGCGTTGACAACGCTGGCGCTTTCGCTCCTGATTACGGTCGGCGTCGGGCTCGCGGGAACTTGGCGGGTACTCGGACAGAAGGCCGCTCCCGTTCTGAGAGAACTCTGAAAGCCTCCTTCGCGGCATGACCGGCGAATGATGCTCCCGTTTTTTTTGAAAGCGCTTGCTCTTGTAGCAAAGCCCGGAAAACCTCATATTGACCACAGGCATGCTGAGCTTCGCAGCGGCGCCTCGGGATCATGACCCGACACCGTAACCATTCCGAAGCTTGAAAAGAGGAAACTATGGCTGAACTTCGTAACTACCAAAGCCGGACGAGCGGCAATGCTCAATCGGCCACGATGATCGACGAAGGCCTTCGCGCCTACATGCTGAAGGTCTACAACCTGATGGCACTCGGTCTGGCGATCACGGGAGTTGCAGCATATCTGAGCTTCAATCTTGCCGTGGACAACGGTCAGCTGACCGCATTCGGTCAGGCGATCTATGTCAGCGGACTGAAGTGGGTTGTCATCTTCGCACCGGTGGCGCTTGTCTTCTTCCTGAGCTTCCGCATCCACACAATGAGTGTCGCCGCGGCGCAGCTTACCTTCTGGATTTACGCCGCCCTCATGGGTCTGTCGCTGTCCTCGATCTTCCTGATCTACACCGGGCAGAGCATCGTGCAGACCTTCTTCGTGACGGCAGCATCCTTCGGTGCCCTCTCGCTCTACGGCTATACGACGAAGCGTAATCTCTCGGCCATGGGGTCGTTCCTGATCATGGGCCTGTTCGGTCTTATCATCGCGAGCCTCGTGAACCTGTTCTTGGCTTCGTCGGCGCTCGACTTCGCGATCTCGGTCATCGGGGTCCTGATCTTCGCAGGGCTCACCGCCTGGGATACCCAGCGGATCAAGGAATCCTACTATGAAGCCGACAGCAGCGACAGTGCCGGCCGCAAGGCGATCATGGGCGCGCTGCAGCTCTACCTCGACTTCATCAATCTCTTCCTGTTCCTGCTGCGCTTCCTCGGTAACCGCGAATAGTGTCAGCGCAGACCTAACGCATAAGAAAACCCGCTGGCATTGCCAGCGGGTTTTTTGTTGCATTCCAGCACCAGCTGCGGGGTTATGGTCGGCTCGTCCAATCTAAGGCTATCGCCGTGACGATGCTTTCGGCGATTCGATCCGAGGCGCCGGATCGACAAAGGCGCCGGGCTCGTTGACCCGCGCCTCAAGCACACGCGCCACGACCTCGGCTACGCCGGCACGCCGGCCTTCTTTGTTGTAGAAGCTTCCCTTGACCTGAATTGTCGCCGCCAAAGCCGCTATGAAGTCATGGAGAAGCTGTTCGTCAACCGGCTCGGGATTGGTCCAGAAAGCGTCGAGACTTCCCTGATGTGTCAGTCCCGGGATGTCATAAACGGCACAGCCGAGAGCAATCGTCGGCTTCAATTTCCTGATGCTGTGGATGCCAACCGTCGAGTTGACGACGACGGTGCCGGACGACTGCCGCAGGATTGCATCCAGGTTACCCTGCTCGATGAACATGACCCTCTCGGAGACACCGTATTTCTCGGCGATGCGCGCGATCCTCTTGCCCCAACGTTCGAGCCCGTTGTCGAGCGGATGCTGCTTGAAGACAAGGGCGTGACCGACAGCGGCGTGTGCAGCGAACGAAGCGATGACCTCGTCCAGCATCTCCTCGAGATGACCGTACGGCGAGTTCGCGCGGATCTGATAATCGCTCTGCAGCTGAAGCGCGACGATGAAAAACGGCACGTGACCATTCTCGAAGAGCTCAGGCGGTGTAGTACGCGGGCGATGGACCCACCGCACGAGCCAAGGCAAATAATCGACCAGCGCCGAGTAGTACTTGTCAGCGACGTAAAGCGGGAAGAACGCGCGACCAAAAAACGCCGTCAGATTGTAAAAGACCTCGTTGAATGCCTCCTGCCCGAAGCTATGCGGATACAGAACGTGAAGATCTGGCGTACCGACCTTGCTGGCGATCGCCCGTACCGCGACGGGATCGTTCGGGAAATGGGAGAGGTGACCCATTCCGTCGCGTTCGAGGGTGATCCAGTCCGGTCGCAGATAGCCGAACTCCACCGCATGACAACGGACACCAAGCCTTGCCCCGATTTCGCAGGCAATCTCGTGATAGGGCAACTGGTCCGCGTAATAGAGAATATCGGTGACCTTCTCCCGCCGGATTAGTTTCTCGAGAAAAATGGGCCAGTGTTTCAACGAACGGCGATAGTTGATTGCCCCCGCTTCAGCCAGTAAACTTGGTCGCCGAGCGAAAAGTTGACGCGATGTGTCGGCACACCCGCCTGCTCGAAGGCTTCGGCCAGTTCTCGCCAAAAAACTGAAGGAGGGCCCTGAAGGAATAAAACAACGGGCCCATTGACCGACCGCTGCATCAGACGGCAGGTCCGAGGCTGGAAATATGCGATACCATTACATCTTATCCGCTAACGTCGAGCTTTTGTCGCTCTCGTTAGGTGACTATAAGAGACCGGTCAAGGACGAACAAGTTTGCAGGTCGGGATCATGCACCGTTTGGCACTCCTTATTTTGCAGGGCCCCGCCTCGCCGTTCCTCAAGGAGGTCGCGAGAGAAGCGGAGAACGCCGGCGCGAAAGTCTTCAAGATCAATTTCTGCTTGGGAGACGGCGTCTTCTGGTGGCCGCGAAAGGCCGATTGGTTCACCGGTGGATCGGACGAATGGCCCGCTTTCCTTCTTGACTATCTTCGTCGTAACGGCATCACCGACATCTTGATGCTTGGAGACGGCCGACAGAAGCATGCCGCCGCAGTAGAGATTGCACGCGAGGCCGGTGTCAGAGTTCACGTCCTGGAACACGGCTATCTCCGTCCTGACTGGCTCACGATCGAGCCGGAGGGCATGTCCGGACGCTCCTGGTTTCCGCGCGACGTAACGACGCTCCGTGCACTTGCGGATAGTGTTCCGGCTGTCGATCTGCGAAGCCGTTTCAAGAGCAGCTTCCTCACCTACGCACTCTATGATCTTGCCTATCATGTTCCCAACGTCCTTCTGGGCTGGCTGCTTCATCCCAATTATCGGACGCACGGTCCCGTTCATCCGTTGGTCGAATATGCGGGCTGGATCGGAAAAGGTCTGACCTCCCGCCGCCGGCGCAGGCAAGCGCAGGAGGTGCAACAACGCTACCTGCCGACGGAAACGTCGGCGCCGCGGTACTTTCTGTTTCCGTTACAGTTGCCAGGGGACTACCAGATCCGCATTCATGCGCCGTTCGGCGACCACTTCGAGATCGTAAGCGCGACCATCTCTTCCTTTGCAGAGGAGGCGCCGGCGGATACACGACTGCTGTTCAAGACCCATCCAATCGATAACGGGCTAAGCGGATGGGCCGGTTTTGTCATGCGAGAGGCCCGGCGTCATGGCGTCGAGCAGCGCGTCGATGTGATCGACGGCGGTGATCTCGACAAGCTCATCGCCAATGCCACCGGAATTGTCACGGTCAATTCAACGGTCGGCCTGTCGGCCATCATGGCAGACAAGCCTGTGATCACACTCGGTGCCGCGATCTACGACGTTGCCGGCGCCACGCATCAGGATAGCCTCGCGAACTTCTGGAGAACACCGCAAGCGCCGCAACCGGATATGCCAGAGGTGCTTGCAAAAGCGCTCGTGACGACAACCCAGGTCCGCGGCGGTTTTCTCGGCGCCGAAGCAATCGCAGCCGGCGCGCGTGGTGTGGTCACGCGGATTATGGATCCCTGTTCCGCCTTGAAGCGTCCCTCCTCGGCGGCAACCATCTATCGCTATGAACCGGAATTGAGGCAGGCGTCCATCACCGCAGCCTGACGCGCTTGCGCTCGAACCACCAGTAGACGATCGGCCGCACGACCGAACCGAAACGGCCAAGCAGGAAGATCGTCGCAGTGAAATAGACGGTGCGCTCATTTCGGTCGAGCGCCCGGACAATCCTCGCGGCAACAGCCTCCGCGCTCCAGGCTCCGCCAGCTTTCATCATAGCCGCTGCCTGCGCCGGGCGAACCTGCAGTTCAGCGGCCAGCTGCGGCGTATCGGTATCCGGCGGAAAACAGATCGAGACGCCGATCCCGTGAGCTGTCGCCTCCAGGCGCAAAGCCTCGACGAACGCCATGAGGGCAGACTTGGAAGCGCAATAGGCGGCATAACCGAAGATACCAATGAGCGCAGCGCCGGAGGACACCACCAGTATCTTGCCGTGCCCGCGCGCCTTCATCCCGCAGTAGACGGCCCGCACGGCATTCACCGCCCCGACCAGGTTCGTGTCGATTTGCCGACGAAAGTCCTGCGCCTCCTGCAGATGGAACTCCGCCGGCGCAACGACGCCCGCCGACGCCACCAGAATATCGCACGCACCGTGCGTCGCCTCCGCCGCCGCGATCACGCTCTCGAGCTGGATTTCGTCGGCGACGTCCGCCTGACCGAGATGAACACGTTCCTGAGAACAGCCTGTTTCGTCACACAGACGATCACGCGCACCGGTGAGTCGATCGGAATCTCGCCCGATGAGAGTGACGGTGGCTCCCCGCTTCAAATAGCAGCGCGCGATAGCGAGCCCTATCCCGCTCGATCCGCCTGTCACGATGACATGAACCATTGGCTCTTCGATCTCCAAAGCCAACCACACGCCGCGCCACAGCGCGCCGGCGCCTCAGCCCTTGCCGAGCTTCGCCATCAACTGGCCGACATCCACCGACGCGAGCCCGAAGTTCTGCTGTTTCAGCTTTTCGAGAATTGTCGCCGTCAGATCGACGGCACGGCCGATCTGCTCTTCCGTGTGTGCGCTCGTGATGAAGAAGCGCAGCCGAGCCAGACCTTCAGGAACCGCCGGGTGAATGATCGGGAGAACATTCACACCCGCTTGATACAACTCGTTCGATAATTGCACGGCACGAAGCGAGTCGGCGACCAGAACCGGCACGACGGAATAGCCTTGGCTCAGACCGGTGTCGAGGCCGCGCTGCCGGGCCAAATCCAGGAACAAGTGGCTGTTTCGCCGAAGATCCCGCGTTCGCTGTGGTTCGGCTCTCAACACGCCAAGGCTGGCGATAGCCGCGCCGGCCAGACCCGGAGCCAGACCGACACTGTAGACGAAGCCGCCGGCCTGAGCCTTCAGAAGCGTAATCAGAGCCTCGCTACCCGCGATATAGCCGCCGCAGCTGCATGTTGTCTTGGAGAGCGTACCCATCCAGATGTCGACGGAGGCCGGATCGACGCCGTAATGCTCAAAAACGCCGCGACCGCTGTCCCCGAGCACTCCGAGAGAATGCGCTTCGTCGAGCATCAGCCAGAAGCCGTATTGCTCCTTGAGACGCAGAAGCCCGGGAAGGTCCGCAATGTCGCCGTCCATCGAGTAGACGCCTTCGGCGATGACCAGTATCCGCTCGTATTGGTCGGCCAGCGACTTGAGTACGCGCTCCAGATCGGCGACGTCATTGTGCTTGAAAAAGCGGCGCGTGGCGCCTGAGAGTTTGACGCCGGCCAGGCCACTGTTGTGCATGAACTCGTCATGGATCACCAGATCGCGCGGTCCCATGAGGCAACTAATGGCCGCCACGTTGGTCAGGTAACCACTGACGAAGCAAATGGCGGCTTCCGCGCCGTAGTTTTCGGCAATGGACGATTCCAGTTCGTGATGGATCGTGCGCTCTCCGGCCACCAACCGGCTCGCAGACGCCGAGATACCGAACTGCTGAATGGAGCGTTCGGCCGCACCGAGCACATCCGGATGCCGGTTCAAACCGAGATAATCGTAAGAAGCAAAATTATCGTACGTGCGACCGTCGATCATCGCCGTTGCGCCGCTCGCGCCCTCATGGGCGCGATAGAACGGGTTCTCCATGCCGAGATACTCGCTGGCACGCTGCTGCATGACAACCTGCTTGTACTCCGGCAGATCACCAAATCCCGGCTGCTTGCGACGAGGCAGCGAACTGAGAGCTTGTTCCGTTCGGAAAACACGCCCCTGATCCACGTTCTTCTGCAGACCCTTCATCCTGTTCAGGATATTCTGCCGCTTGCTTTCGTCCATAAGTCCATAACTCCAGGCACCCGACCGCCGGTCGGCTCGTCGCTACTCCGCTCCGGCGTGCCGACGGCTCAACTCATCGACAATGCGTGTTTCCGCCGAGACGTCCGCATCAGTCTCTTCCGCTCCGTTGCGAGCTTTCACCTTCTCGTAGAGGCGGCGCGTGATATCACCCACTGTCGCGTTATCGGCAAGACTGCTCAGCGGCATGTCGAAGCCTGTATTCTGTTCGAAGTTCAAGCCAAGTTCAACGGCCATCAGGCTGTCGAGCCCGATGTCCTTGAGCACGCTTTCCTTGAGGATACTCTCGCGAGAAACCCTGAGGATCGTCGCGATCTCGGAGGCGAGGATATCGAAGAGGACATCCTGCGCCTCGGCCGGCGATTTGCCTTCGATCATCGCGACGAGGTCGATGTCACCGCCCTCGGTACCGCTGGCGTGATGAGCGGCCTTGCGCATCACAACGTCGAAGAGAGCTTCATTCACCACCGCAAGATTGTGCGCGGCGGCCCAGTCGAACTCCGAGATCATGACGACAGCCGCATCGACCGTGTCCGGCGCACTTCCGATGTACTCCTCGACAGCGTTCAGGGCGTCGCGCGCATTTATCGCCGTCTTGCCGAGTCGCCGGTCGAGCCGCTGACCGACATCCGCATTGCGCGCCAGATAACCGGCGTCCGCGATCGCGCCGAAGCCAACGGCGAGAGCCGGCAGGCCTTCGGCCCGACGCGCCCGCGCAAGCCCTTCCAGGAAGCCGTTGGCGGCGACATAGTTCGCCTGGCCCGGGTTACCGACGAGGGTGGTGACCGATGAGAACAGGATGAAGTTATCGAGGACGTCCACCCGGGTCTCGGCATCAAGGATCGCAGCACCCTTGGCCTTGACGTCGATAACAGGACGGTTCCGCTCTTCGGTGAGATTGCCGATCAGAGCATCGTCCAGGATCATCGCGGCGTGAATCACCGTCTTCAGCGGGGCTGCCCGACGCAAGTCGGCGAGCATCGCCTTCACGTCGCTCTCGCGCGTAACGTCGCAGGCAAAAAGCCTGACGTCGACGCCGCTTTGTGTCCATCGGGAAATGGCAGCGGCGGTCGCCTCATCGGCTGTTCCCCGGCGGGAGCAGAGCGCGATCGTCCGCGCACCCTTCTCCACCAGCCACTCCGCAGCGACGAGACCAAAGCCACCGATACCGCCCACGACGAGGTGCGCACCCTGTGGGTCGACTTTCATCGTCCTCGGTGCCTTCGCGGCGACATGGTCAATGCCGTCCTTCGGAGGAAGCACGACGATCTTGCCGATATGTCCGGCGTTCTGCATCAGGCGGAACGCGTCACCGATCTCGTCATGATCGAAGGCACGATACGGCAACGGCGAGAAGACGCCTTCATCGAAGAGTGCTCCGATCTCTGTCAGCATGCGACGCGAGAGGTCCGGATGCAAGACCAGCAACTGGTCGGCATCTATGCCGAAATAGCTAACGTTGCGCCGGAAGGGGCGAAGACCGATCTTGCTGTCGGAATAGTAGTCTCGCTTGCCGAGCTCAAGGAACCGCCCGAACGGCTTGACGAGCGACAGGCTCTTTTCCATCGCCTCGCCGAAGAGTGAATTCAGAACGAGGTCCACGCCTTCTCCACCGGTTACGTTGAGGACGTCACCGACAAAGCTCAGGGTGCGGGAATCGAAGACGTGATCGGCGCCGAGCATCTCGACGAACCGGCGCTTCTCCTCGGTTCCCGCGGTTGCAATCACCTTGATGCCGGCATGCTTGGCAACCTGCAAGGCTGCAAGGCCGACCCCACCGGCAGCGCCATGGATCAGGATCGTCTCGCCGGGCCGCGCACGACCGAGCTCGACAATCGCGTAATAGGCGGTAAGGAAGACCACAGGAATGGATGCGGCAGCGACCGGGTCGATGCCGGCCGGCAGTTTTGCAACACCGGTCCGCTTCACCGCGACGTGAGTGGAGAATGCCGACGCGGCAATCGCCATCACCGGATCACCGACTGACAGATCGTCTACCGTGTCGCCAGTACGGACGACGCGACCCGAGAATTCCATGCCGATCGAGGCGCCGGCAAAACCGTCTTCCAGAGCCTCTTCCGGCAACAGGCCCATCGCCCACATCACGTCACGGAAATTGAGCCCTGTCGCGGCGACCTCGACCAGCACCTCGTCGGGGCCGATCGTCGGCAAGTCGCAACTTTCCCACCGTATGCTCGCGACCTGTGATGGTACCTGCTGGCGGATGACCGCCGCCGTGAAATCACTGGTGACACCGAACGCACGCGGCGCGGCACCCGGTACCGCGCGGATCTCGCAGAACGTCCCGTCGGCTTCAATGCACCATTCTCTGTTGCGTCCGGTGCTCTCCGAAACCCGATGTGCCGCTTCGAGCAACACTTTCAGGTTATCAGTTCCGCCCGTGGGGTCGACGCACTCCACGTCAAGGAAGTCGAATTCGTTGCGCAGGACGCGCAGGAACACCCAAAGGCCGGAATTGACAGGATCAGCCGGGCGGGCGGCCGACGAGCCGCCGGCGGGGGCACCGCCGGGCGCCACGACGATCAGGCGAAGCTTCTGTGCCTGAGCGGTGCCGTTGCGATACTCGGCCTGCGCCAGCGCCAACGCACTCAGCACCAGCACTCGGTGCTGCAGTTCACGAGAAGCGTCCTCGGCCTGCAGATGCCGGGGGCTGAGGAATACGATCTTTTCGGTAGCGCCACCGTCGCGGGAAAACACGTCGAGGAAAGCTGCCTTGTCGAGATCGAGATTACCGCTGGCGGCAAACGCCTGCATACGGGAGAAGCCCGCCGTCCTGGCCACTTCGGTGAGCGTGCCGCTCTCGATACCACGCCCATGCACCATCACGACCGGACGGAAAGGTTCGACGACCGCCGACGTTTCCGCGACGGCTTCACCGCTGACTACCCGTCTTCCCCTTGCCTCGATCAGGATTGCGCTCCCGCCGGTCATGTCCCGCTGGCGAACATCGGCGTGCGTGTAGCCTATCTGCTCGAGGATCTCCGACCATTCGGTGGCAGACGGGAGAGAGCCAACGGGGAACTCTTCCGATCTGCTTCGCGAAAACCAGCCGTTGCTCAGACCGTAGACGAAATCCTGGAAAACGCCGGGTGCGTTGACAGCTGCCAGCAAGACAGCCGATCCGGTCTGCCAATCCGAGGCGAACTTGGCCACATCGTTCTCGATGAGCTCTCGCAGGCGATCGCTCGCACTCACGATGACATCAGCCGCAAGCTCTGTCTCAAGCCGATCAAGCAAGGTCACACGCGGGTCATTTTCGAAGGCCAGTTCAAGGCGGTGTCGCAGACCGTTGTCCGGTTCGTAAATGGCAAGCGTTGCGTTCTTTGCCTCGGCGACATCCGCGAGGCGGCGCGTGAGATGCGGCGAAGTGCTTCCGAGCTCGAGAATGCGAACGCTGCTGCGGTCACCGGCAAGGACATTTTGCAGTGCCCCAACAACCATATCGGCGCGGTTACGCGCAGCGACCGAATGGATTGTCAAGTGTTCCAGCGTCGCATCGCTGATGAAGCGGTCAGCCTTTCCGTCGTCCTCGCCAGCGCTTTCCGGCATGGCGCCGAGGCGCTCGCGGGCTTCACGGTAGCAGTCGTTGATCAGCACCGCCTCGACCGTGCGTTCGGGCGCGCTCGTGTAGAGCTCACCGAGAATCTCGCTGACCGGCGGCAAAGAGCATTCGCTGGCAAGCTGCCATCCGCCATCGCGTTGTTCCGCAAAACCGGCGTCGGTCAAAAGATGCAGACCGTTGAACAGGAACGGACGAAGACGCGGATCCTCCGGTAGATCGGAGGCTGCAATGACCTGCTTGCCTTGGCCGACAATCGACAGCAGGTCATGCATCGCGCGGAAGATCGCCGCGTTGAAGAGAAACGTTTCGTTGTCGAGCGCGCTTTCAGGGACATCGTTGAACAGCGTCTCGCCCGAGGTTCCGCCCGCCAGCGAAGTAACCGTCTGTCGTGCAGCAGGCAGCACCTCGTAGTGGAAGGAAAGTGTGCCGAGTGTCTTGCGCTGCTTCAGATAAGTACGCCGGAAACGGCAATCCTCGAAGGTCGCGACACGGCCGCCGTCCTCGTCGAAAAGGTGGAACTTCGCCTTGATCGACGTCGGACTCAACCGTTCGATTTCAATGATGGCACGACGAACCGGCTTCTCCGTCGCCGCCACGCAGATCGCTCCGAAACGAACCGGAATATACGGCGCGCCGCCATGGTCGCCGCTGAACCGGTCGAAGAGTGCCACCAAGCCGTGAAAGACTGCATCAACCGATACGGGATTGAGATTGTACCGCAGACTCGGGTGTGCCGGCTTTGCCGCCTCTTTGAGACGCACCTCGATCAGACGGTCGCCATGACAGACGGTTTGCGCCATCAGCTGGAAGCTGGGGCCATAATCAAGACCGAAATTGGAAGCGATGCGGTAGGCGTTGGCCGGATCTATCTCGACACCGGCGCCGTCCGCCTCGATTTCCGGGGTCGACGCCAACTCGGCGACCGTAAGCTTCCGGCTGCGTGCCACGACATGCACCGACCAGTCATCCTCGCTCAACCGTTCGCGTGAACGAATTTCGAGGTCTCCCGTCTCCGGTGAGATAATCGTCGACAGCTCGATAAGGCGGTTACGGCTGAGTTCGAGCGGCCGCACGATCTCGAGATTTGAGATCTCCACCTGATCGTACCGATAGAATTGCCGTGCGGCAGAAAGCGCGATTTCGATGAACCCGCTGCCCGGCATGATCGCACGCCCGTCGACCACATGCTCGGCAAGATCGGGGAAGAGGTGGGCGTCGACGTGGTTCTTCCACGAAGCACCGTTGGGATCGATGCGCCAGCCGGCCAACGTGTAGCCGAATTCCTCGTCACGACCGTAGATATCTGCGCGGTCACTGGTCCGATCAGGACGGAGATCGACCTTCTCGAACGGCAGGGCCGGGAGGGAGACGAATGCATTCCGGCGTCCGAAAACACGTTCCTCGTTGAAGGCCGCACCACTTGCTATCGCACGGGCCAGCGACTGGAAGACAGGATCGGCGTCGAATTCGTTGTCATCTCGCGAAAGCGTCGGCACGATGCTCACCGAGGCCGAACGGTTCTTGGCTATATCGCCGATGTAGCCGCCCAGAATGGCGCGAGGCGAAACCTCGACGAACACGGTGCAGCCCCGGGCTATCGCCTCCTCGACAGCATGCATGAACTTCACCGGTTGGCGAACATTGCGCCACCAGTACTCCGGCATAAGCGAGGCACCGTCCAGAACCGTCCCCGTGACCGTCGAGATAAAGGCAGTCGCCGATGATCTGGGGAAAATGGCGGGCATGTCTGCGAGAAATGCATCGCGCGCCCGGTCGATGAGCGGATGGTGGAAGGGATAGTTGATATCGAGCGGTTGAACCGCGACCTTCCGCTTGCGCGCCTTTTCCCGCAGAGCCTTCAGCTGCTCGTAGGTGCCGGATACAGTCACCGAGTTGTGTGCGTTTACAGCGGCGACGGTAATTCCATCAAGCCCGAGGGATTCGATGAGATCGAGCGTAGCCTGCTCGCCGAGCTTCACGGCGGCCATCGTACCTTCGCCTGCAAGAATGTCTTGGTGAAGCGAACGTTTCGCGATTACCGTGACAGCGTCCTCGAGCGTCAGGGCACCTGCCGCGTAAGCCGCTGCCACTTCGCCGACGGAGTGTCCGAGTACCGCCGCTGTATCCAGGCCAAGAGCAACCAGCGCATCAAACAGTGCGACCTGAATCGCAAACAGCAGTGGCTGGGCGATTTTGGTGTCGCCCAATTTCTCCGCAAGTCCCGGATCGGACAACACGTCGAGCAAGTCGACCTGCGAATAGGCGTGGAACAATCGGGAAACGGTCGAGAACGTGGTACGGAACACCTCGTTTCGGCGTAGCGCCTCCAGCCCCATGCCCGCCCATTGCGCGCCGTTGCCGGAGAACACCAGCGCGACTTTAGGGTCGCGCGTCGTGGCCTCGCCGACCTCGGCGACGCCGCGACCGACACCCGCCAGATAGGCGGAAATCGTATCCGAAACACTATCGGCGGAGCCACGCATGACGAAGCGGTGCCGCATCGCGCTTCTGTTAGCGCCGGCAGCGGCAACGATCGCGCTTTTTTCAGCAGCACTCGGCGCCTTTTTCAACCGTTCGCTATAGCCTTCGAGAAGACCTCGGAGGCTTTCAATCGTATGGGCAGACGCAAGAAAAACCGGCGCATCGCCCTGGTCGTCGCTGGCGCGCTGCTGGAGGCTCAGCTGGGGGTCCGAGATGACAACATGGGCGTTTGCGCCACCGAAGCCGAACGAATTGATACCGGCAAGACGAGGACGATCGCGCTTTTCGAGCAAGATCGGCTCATTCGCAACCTGAACGTTCAGATCCTCAAAGTCGATGTCCTCGTTCGGCTTTTCGAAATGCAGCGACGCCGGAAGATAGTTGTTCTCCAGCGCAAGCATCGCCTTGATCATGCCAAGAAGACCGGAGGCCGGTTCGGTATGGCCGATGTTCGACTTGATCGATCCGATCGGGATTGGCTGGCGCCGACGCTTGCCAATGACCTGACCGAGGGACCAGACTTCAGCCGGATCACCGACCTTGGTGCCGGTCCCATGCCCCTCGATGAAGACAACATCGTTGGGATCGATGCCGTTCCCGTCATAGACGGCCTTCAGCAATTCGGCTTGCGCCTCCCGCGATGGAAGAGAGATGCCGTTCGTACGACCGGCGGCATTCGTTCCAGTCGCCACGATCGTGGCGCGACTGCGGTCTCCTTCCTTGCGGACCCGATCAGATCGCCTCAGAACAAGCGCAGCAGCGCCTTCCGCACGGACGTAGCCGATACCATCGTCGTCGTAGGCCTTGCAGAGACCGTCCATCGACAGCATGCGCGCCTGCGCAAAGCCGACGAACGGAAGAGGATGGACAAGAACGTTGACGCCACCAACGATTGCAGTGTCAATCTCGCCGGCTTCAAGCGCTTTGACCGCCTGATCGAGCGCTACCAGCGACGATGAACAGGCCGTGTCGACAGACAAACTGGGACCGTTCAAACCAAAGACGTGAGAAATGCGATTGGCGACGACCGACAACGTGTTACCCGTCATGAAGTAGGGGCCTGGAGCCGCCGGATCTTCAACGGAAAGGTTGGCGTGATCGAGACTGGAGGCGCCGACGAACACGGCGACCCTCTCACCTTGGATCTTGGCAACCGGGATATTGGCGTCCTCGAGCGCGCGCCAGGTCACCTCAAGCAGCAGTCTCTGCTGCGGGTCCATGAAAACGGCTTCGCGCTTGGAAATACCGAACAGTGCAGGGTCGAAACCGTAGATGTCGCCGAGAACGCCTGCGGCGAACGTATAGGACTTTCCAGCCACGCCCATCTCGGGGTGCCAGAACCGGGCTATATCCCAGCGGTCGGCCGGTATGCTCGTAACGGAACATACCCTGGCACGCATCAACTCGAACAATTCCTCAGGCGAATTCGCCCCAGGTGCGGCGCATGCACGCCCGATTACTTCTACCGTCATCTATACATCGCAGATCTGATAGTTTCAGCACAACTGTCCGTGGCACTTGGCACGGTAATTTCCCTAGCACTTAGACAAGCGGCGAAAGGGCGTCAATCGGCTATTGCCCTTGAAAGCCGGTTGACGACGCGAGAGGCAATCAATAGCGCCCGTTCAACCGTCTCCGCCGCAATACCGGTCCTAACCGGCGCCGGCAACAAAAAACCTCCGGTTGCTCCCGGAGGTTCTTGTTGACGGAACTTGGCTGGCCCGCGAAGCATCGCGGATCAGGCAGCCTCTTCTTCCTGTGCTTCGTCGTCGTCCACGACCTTGCCGCGCTTCGGGCCCTTTGCCAGATTGACCTCGACGAGACGTACCGCCTCGGTTTCCGACATCTTGTTGACGGCCGCGATTTCCCGGGCCATGCGGTCGAGCGCAGCCTCGTAAAGCTGCCGTTCGGAGTACGACTGTTCCGGCTGGTTCTCTGCGCGATAGAGATCGCGCACGACCTCAGCAATCGAGATCAGGTCACCCGAGTTGATCTTTGCATCATATTCCTGCGCACGGCGCGACCACATGGTCCGCTTAATGCGAGCCTTGCCCTGCACAACCTTCAACGCGCGATCAACAAAATCCGTTTCCGACAGCTTGCGCATGCCGATGCTGACAGCCTTGCCGACAGGCACCTTCAACCGCATCTTGTCCTTCTCGAAATCGATCACAAAAAGCTCGAGCTTCATGCCGGCGACTTCTTGCTCTTCGATTGCGGTGATGGTACCGACCCCATGTGCGGGATAGACGATCGACTCGCCGGTTTTGAATCCCTGGCGGGTTGAAGATTTTTTCTGCTGGATTGTCATTCGAATCAAAAACTCCCTGTTGAGCTCCCGGCATTGCCGGAGCCGGGTCGGTCAGGCCCGGATGAGACGGGGGAAGCCGTCGGGTCATTCCACACCGATCCGCTAGGCCAAGGCGCAAACAAAACCCTCCATCGCGAGTGCGACGCGACAACAGAACTGCCGCTTATGTCACGGAAACCGCGCTTGGTTTGGTGTTTGCTTTCGTGATGGCTCAGGGCATAGCAATGCCGCGACGTGGATCAGTGTGCCGAAACTAACACAAAAAGATGAATAAATCAATATTTTGCTGCAACCGCTCTACGGCGGCCGCGGAGGGAAAGTTTTCCCTTTCCCTCAAACGGCTTAGACTTGCAGGACGAGGCGTTGGGACGAACAGCCGACAAGAGTGTCAGTCACCCTGACCTGGCTTTGGCGAAAAGTATTTTTCGAACTTTCCGGGCACGCCGTCCATCTCTTTTGCTTCGGGCAGCGGATCGCGCTTGCCGGTGATGTTCGGCCAGATCTGCGCGAATTCAGTGTTGATTTTCAGCCAATGATCAAGCCCCGGTTCGGTATCCGGCTTAATGGCCTCGGCGGGACATTCAGGCTCGCAAACGCCACAGTCGATGCACTCATCCGGATGAATGACCAGGAAGTTCTCGCCCTCGTAAAAGCAGTCTACAGGGCACACCTCAACGCAATCGGTATACTTGCAGCGGATACAATTGTCAGTGACAATGTATGTCATTGCGGCACTCCAGCAATCTTTCGTTCTCGGCGCCGTGGCGGATTACGGCCGACCACAGATACGGACAGGCAAAACACGGGAGACAGACGGAGGGGAACGCCCTCATGATGTCTGCGGGACTGGCAAGTCAGCTAATGGGTTATTTCGGCGAATGCAAGAATAAACCTTACGACAAGACGCCGCATTTGAGACGGCTTTTCTATTCGCTCCACCAGTCGCCGTCCGAACGCAGTTCATCGAGGACGCGACGCTGCTTCTTGGTCGGACGACCGGTTCCCGTTTCGCGAGCCGCGTGTCCCAAGGTGTCGGAAAGCTGCTGCTCTTGCACCGCAGGCGTTACGTCATCATAGAGCTGCCGGGCCTCCTCGTAAGGTCCGCGCCGCGTTCCCGCGGTCCTCACGACGAGAATACGGCTCTGCGCGCCTCCTGCCAGGACGATCCGGTCACCGGCTCTCACCGTGTGGCTCGCCTGAAGTATCTTCTGGTCGTTCACGCGGACGTCCCCGGCAGCGATTCGACGCTGCGCAATCGAGCGAGATTTTGCCATACGAGCGAAAAACAGCCACTTGTCGAGGCGCTGACGGACTTCCGACGGCGGCTGTTTCTCTTCGTTCATCGGCTATTTCTTCATCTGCTCCTTGAGCGCTGCGAGCTTGGCGAAGGGCGAGTCGGGATCGATCGGCTTTTCCTTGCGAGGTGGCTTCGCTTCGAACCGTGCGGTCTGCGGCTTCCCATCCCGTTCAGCTCTCTGCGGACGCTCCTTGCGGTCGCCACGGTCCTGCCGATCTCCGCGCTTCGCTCCGTTGCCACGGTTCTTGCCGTCGGCCGACGCTCCCGGTCGGCGACCATCGCGGCGCTCTTCGGACGCCGGACGGCCGCCCTTATGCCGAGCATTCTGCTGGCCTTCGTTTCGGCCACCCGGTCGCCACAGCAGCACATTCTTCGGCTCGTTGGCCTCGGTATCCTCGACCGCTACCTCCGCAGGAGCATCCGAGGGCACAACGGGCGCCGCGCTCTCCGATGCTGCCTCCACGCCGGACGCCTCTTCTTCGACCTGAGCCTCCGAGGAGCCTGCATTCTCGTTCGGGGTCGGGGTCGGGGTCGGGGTCGGGGTCGGGGTCGGGATCACATTCGCATCCTGGCCGACAAGGAAAGCTCTGGCTTCGTCAGCGGGGACACTATCGGCGCGATAGCCGAGCCCCTTCAGGATTTCTTCCATGTCGTCGGGTGTTGCCCCGAGGATAGACAACATGGCCGTTGTCGTCGTGAACCGCCGGCCGTCATAGGCGCCTTCCGGACGTAGGGAGCCGGGTTTCCACTGCAGGAGAGGACGGATCAGATCCGCAAGCCTTTCCAGAATGTCAATGCGAACCGCTCGCTTGCCCAGAAAACGGAAGCCAGCGAGTTTGTAGAACGTCCTATCGAAGCTGGGGTCGGTGACCACCGAAGTCCGGCCTGCCGCAAGCACGGGAATGAGGTCGCCATAACCCGGCTTGTCCATGCCGTCGTTCTGCAGTGCCCACAAAAGCGTGATGAGTTCCGCCGGAGAAGGCTTGAGGAGCGCCGGCATAAAGATGTGGTAGGCCCCGAAGCGGACGCCGTAGCGTCGAATCGATGCACGCGCATCCTGATCGAGCGATTTTACATCTTCGGAGACGTCGCGGCGGAAGAGAACACCGAGATTCTCGACCAGCTGGAACGCCAAGCCCTTGGCGAGACCCTGCAGATCTTCGGCGCGGGAGAGGTCGTCGAGCGGCTTTAAGACCGTCGAGATGTGGTGATTGACGAAGCGCTCGACCCGGGCTGCGACGTGGTCGCGGGCGATGCCGGTGAGTTGCTCGTCCGCCAGCAGAATGACGCGCGGATGCAGCACGTGGTCGCCGGCAGCCAGCCTGGCCATCGGGTCGCCGAGCCAGCGGACGACACCGTCCGACCCAATCGCGAGGTCGCTGTTGCCGCAGGCGTGCAATCGAGCCGCCCGTGCCTCGAATTCGAGGGCGAGAGCTTTCTGCGTCGCCGCCTGAACAGCCTTCGCATCGGAGCCCTCCATGCCCGCCAGGGGCGTAAAGCGGAACCCTGCGAGTTGTCCCGTGTGATGCCCCTCAACGAAGACATCGCCATTCACACTGATTTCAGCTTCCAGCATCGCATTCTCTCTCAAGCGCTTCATGAGCACAGATGTCCTGCGATCAACAAAGCGTTTCGTCAACCTTTCATGTAGCGCGTCGGACAGTCGGTCTTCGATTTCGCGCGTCTTTTCTTGCCAGTGTGTCGGATCGGCAAGCCATCCCGGCCGGTTGGACACATAGGTCCATGTTCTGATTTGCGCAATCCGTGCGGAAAGCGTGTCGATTTCACCATCGGTGTGGTCGGCGCGGCGAACTTGTTCCGCCATGAAGTTCTCGTCTACCGTGCCATAGCGGACCAGATCGGAAAAGAGGCTCGCGACAAGATCGGCATGCTGGGCCGGCGCGATACGCCGGTAGTCCGGAAGGGCACAAACCTCCCACAGCCGTTCGACCCGCTCCGGAGTGGTCGCGAGATCCTTGATCTCGGGATACCGCGCAAGATGCTCGAGTGCCTGTTGATCGACCGCCGGAAGAGCCCGCGTCAGTCCCGCCACGCGCGGTGTCGCATCCAGACTGCGTCGCAGCGCATCAATCGACGTGAAGTCGAAATCCACGGTACGCCACTGCAGAACCTTGACTGGATCGAACTCGTGGCTTTCGAGACGTTCCACCAACTCGTCGTCGAGTGGGTCCACTCGCCCTGTCACACCGAACGTGCCGTCCTTGAGGTGGCGGCCGGCACGACCGGCGATTTGGCCGAGTTCACCCGGATTGAGATTACGGAATTGATATCCGTCGAATTTCCGATCCTGGGCGAACGCGACGTGATCGACGTCGAGGTTAAGGCCCATACCGATCGCGTCGGTCGCGACGAGATACTCCACTTCGCCCTCCTGGTAGAGAGCGACCTGCGCATTGCGCGTGCGGGGGCTGAGCGCACCGAGCACGACTGCCGCGCCGCCGCGCTGGCGCCGGATCAGTTCGGCGATTGCGTAAACCTCGTCGGCCGAGAACGCGACGATTGCCGTTCGTTCCGGCAGACGCGTGATCTTCTTCTGTCCCGCATAGAAGAGCTGCGAAAGGCGCGGCCGTTCCACTACCGTGATGCCGGGAAGAAGCTGCTGCAGGATCGGCTTCATGGTTCCGGAGCCGAGGAGCAGCGTCTCGTCCCGGCCACGCAAATACAACAGCCTGTCAGTGAATATGTGACCGCGCTCGAGATCGCCGGCAAGCTGCACCTCGTCGATGGCGACGAAGGAAGCCCGCGTCTCCCTCGGCATCGCCTCGACCGTGCAGACGGAAAAGCGTGCTCCCGGCGGCGCGATCTTTTCCTCTCCGGTGACCAGCGCAACTTGTGCGGCACCGACGCGTTCGACCACCCTGCCGTAAACTTCTCTCGCCAGCAGACGGAGCGGCAGGCCGATGATCCCGGAACCATGGGAAAGCATACGCTCGATCGCGTAGTGCGTCTTGCCGGTATTGGTAGGCCCCAGCACCGCCGTCACGCCGCGGCCACTGAGGATCATGGGTTGCGAATTCAATTTCGTGCTCCATAGGGGTGGGTATCGCCAGCGAAGGCGTTCGGCCGAACCGGTTTGGCACAGACATGGCGATGATTGCCGTCAAAGGCAAGCCGGCAAAACCGGGCGGCATCGCCCATCCCCGCCGGCGCTGCATGCGGTACAATCGGGCGATATTCGACAGGAGCTCGTGCCGTGCCCGCTCGCCGGCGTTTCGGTCAAGTGGAACCATTCGGCAGCAAAGACGTTGGAAAGCCCGGATGTGACTGAGAAGCTGAGACGGAGAGGCTATCATGCTGAGCACAATACTCATCATTGTCGTCATCTTGCTTCTGATTGGGGCCTTGCCCAATTGGGGCTATAGCCGAAGCTGGGGGTACGGACCCTCTGGCGGCCTAGGGCTGGTTGTAGTCATCCTCATCATATTGATGCTCATGGACAAGATCTGACAACGCCGGATCGACACAGCAAAGGAAACTGACGATGAAAAAGACCTTGCTCGCCCTCGCGCTCATCGCGCCTCTTGCGTCCTGTACTGCAACGGAACGGGGTGCCGGTATCGGAGCAGCCACCGGTGCTGTCGTCGGAGGCGTCGCGACCAACTCGGTTGGAGGAGCCGCTGCCGGCGCCGTAATCGGCGGTGCAGCCGGCGTTCTGATCGCCCAGGCAGAACGGCCGGGCTACTGCATCTATCGGGACCGCTACGGCCGCCGGTACGAGGCACGGTGCCGCTGAGGGAAATGAAAAATCCGGAAGGCTGGCAGGTTTCTGCCGGCCTTTTTCCATGTCCTTACGGTCTGTCGAATGAATCCGGAACGAATCGGCTACGAATCGCTGACTCGCCAGATTTCCCGATTTGTTCACGACTACATTTTGTATATGCCGTGATCACAGGACACAGCTGACCGCCGACAGAACCGAGCGGGCAGCAACGGAAATCTGCTTAATGAGGACCGGTCACAAATGCCGGTCCTTCGGCTTTGGCAAAGAAAAGCTCTAGACGAAGAACTGTCCGCCGTTGGCAGAGATCGTGGAGCCCGTGATGAAACCGGCCTCGTCGGAGGCGAGAAAGACCACGATTCTGGCGATCTCCTCCGGCTGCCCCAGACGCCCGACGGGGATCTGCGGGATAATCCTCTCATTCAGGACCTTTTCCGGAACGGCCAGCACCATTTCGGTCGCGATGTAGCCGGGGCAGACGGCGTTCACGGTGATGCCCTTGGCCGCTCCCTCCTGCGCAAGCGCCTTGGTGAAACCGAGGTCGCCCGCTTTTGCCGCCGAGTAGTTGGCCTGCCCCATCTGCCCCTTCTGGCCGTTGATCGAGGAGATAGTGATGACGCGTCCGAAGTTTCGGTCGCGCATGCCCGACCACACCGAGTGGGTCATGTTGAACACGCCGGTGAGATTGGTACCGATCACTTCGTTCCATTGCTGCGGCGTCATCTTGTGGAACATCGCATCCCGAGTGATCCCGGCATTATTGACCAGAACCTCGACAGGCCCCACCGTGGCTTCAACTTCTGCAATTCCGTCCGCACAGGCCTGATAGTCGGAGACGTCCCAGCGGCGCACCTGGATCCCCGTTTCTTCGGCGAACGCCTTCGCCTTTTCGTCATTGCCGGCATAGTTCGCAATGACCTGATACCCCGCATCCTTGAGGGCGACCGAGATCGCCGCGCCAATTCCCCTCGTCCCACCGGTGACCAATGCAACTCTGCTCATGCTCTCTCTCCTCTGAGGTCATCTGATCGTGCACCGGCCCTTCTCTCGGGGCCGTTGTCAGCATAATTCGCGCGTGAGATGCTTTTCCGATCCGCGATCAGCCTCTCAACCCGGCCTGTCCTCAGAGGGCTTCGAGGCACATGGCAATACCCATGCCGCCACCGATGCAGAGCGTGGCAAGGCCCTTCTTCGCTCCGCGACGTTTCATTTCGAAGACCAGAGTATTCAGAATGCGAGCGCCGGAAGCCCCGATCGGATGGCCGATGGCAATGGCCCCACCATTGACGTTGACGATCGAAGTATCCCAGCCGAGGTCCTTGTTCACCGCACAGGCCTGGGCGGCGAAGGCTTCGTTTGCTTCGACGAGTTCGAGATCGGAAACACTCCAGCCCGCCTTCTGCAATGCCTTGCGCGAGGCAGGAATCGGCCCGCTGCCCATGACCTGCGGATCGACGCCTGCTGTCGCCCAGGATGCAATGCGCACCAGCGGCGAGATTCCCCGACGGGCCGCCTCTGCTTCCGTCATCAGAAGTGCTGCAGCCGCCCCGTCGTTGATGCCGGAAGCGTTACCTGCGGTCACGGAGCCTTCCCTGTCGAAGGCGGGTTTCAGCTTGGCCATCCCTTCCAGCGTCGCCCCTGCGCGGATGTATTCGTCGGCGTCGACGACCACGTCACCCTTGCGCGACGAGACTGTCACCGGAACGATTTCATCTGAGAAGCGCCCCGCCTTCTGCGCCGCTTCCGCCTTATTCTGCGATGCAACCGCGAACTGGTCCTGCTCATCGCGCGAGAGCTGCCACTGACGGGCAATGTTTTCCGCCGTGTTACCCATATGATAGCCGTAGAACGCGTCCGTGAGGCCATCCTTGATCATCGTGTCGATCATCTTCATGTCGCCCATCTTCACACCCCCTCGCAGGTGGGCACAGTGTGGCGCCATGGACATCGACTCCTGCCCACCGGCAACGATGATGGCAGCATCGCCGGTGACGATCTGCTGCATGCCGACGGCGACCGCGCGCAGGCCCGAACCGCAGAGCTGGTTGAGCCCCCAAGCCGTCGCCTCCTGAGGAATTCCCGCCTTCATCGCTGCCTGACGCGCCGGGTTCTGGCCCTGGCCCGCCGTGAGGACCTGCCCCAGGATGACTTCGTCCACCTCCTTGGCGTCGACACCGGCACGCTCGAGCACACCTTTGATGGCGACAGCGCCGAGCTCGTGCGCCGGCACGTTCGCGAATGCACCATTGAACGAACCGACGGCGGTCCGAGCTGCACTGGCAATGACGACTGACGAACTGCTCATGGGTATGTCCTCGTTTACGTTCCGGTTTGCGACCAAACTGGCAAAGCTCTCGCCCGGAGTCAAACGGCAAGCACGTCTTCCTCGATCTTCGCCTGAGGACACGCATAGAGCGAAACCCGGCTACGTTCAGGGGGTGTCGCTTCTGCAACGCACAAAGAGATTGTCACCGCCCTTCTTTTGGGCTTAGATTTGGAACGGGAAGAGAAATCTACGCATGTTCAATGGGGTGGAGAACGAAATGGCTAAAGCCGACGGCGAAGTCACCATCAAGAAATACGCCAATCGACGCCTCTACAACACCGGAACCAGCACCTACGTAACGCTGGAAGATCTGGCAAAAATGGTGAAACGAGGCGAGGAATTCGTCGTCCAAGACGCCAAGACCGGCGAGGACATCACCCACTCCGTCCTGACCCAGATCATCTTCGAGCAAGAGTCAAAAACCGGAAACACCCTGCTGCCGATATCGTTCCTGCGCCAGCTGATCTCCTATTACGGCGACCAGATGCAGATGGTTGTTCCGAGCTTCCTCGAACACTCGATGAAGGCTTTCAGCGAACAACAGACTCAAATGCGCGAACAGATGACGCGCGCCTTCGGCGAAACTCCCTTGTCGAAAAATCTGCAGGGCCCCATGCAACTGATGGAGGAACAGGTGAAGCGCAACACCGAAATGTTCCATCAGGCAATGCAGATGTTCTCGCCGTTCCTGTCGCCGCAGCCGCCCAAGGAGACGAAGAAGGCGGAATCAAAAGACATCGATGAGCTGAAGGAACAACTCCGCAACCTGCAGAACAAGCTGGACAGCCTCTGAAGCTCCCGGCAGCAGCCGGCGCTGCCTGCGGCTTACAGCCCGATGGATACGTCGCGGCCTGCTGACCGGATGGAAATCACGAATCCACCAACGACATCGATGAACGCGATCGTCATCAGAACGAAGAAGATCTGCGTGGCGGCATCACGAACCAGCAGGAATTCGACCAGAAAGGCCACGAAAACCAGCATCGACAGGATGTGGTTGAGAAGTGCGCCGGCCCCGTTGCGGGTCGACTTGAGAATCTCGGCGAACAGAAGCACCAATGCCGCCAGAATGAGAACATCCGCAGCCGACATAACCCACGTCGCGCCGGAGAGCATCGGCAGCGTAAACACCACCCGCGAAAGACCTGCCACACCTCCGCCGCCGAAGGCTCCCGCCAGCGCGAGATTGTAAAGTGCGAGAGGCACAATCATCAGCGGAATGGCAGTCAACATCTCGGCACCTCAATAATAAAGCCGCGCGGCATCGTTCAACGATGTCATAGCCGATTGCAGGTTACGAGAAAATAGATGCTGGCACAAAAGCAAAAGGCCGGCAAAAGCCGGCCTTGAACAAAGCATATAACTGCTATGCCTTATGCATTTTCCTTCGGCGTCAGAACCTGACGGCCACGATACATACCGGTCTTCAGATCGATATGGTGCGGACGGCGCAGCTCGCCGGAGTTCTTGTCTTCGACATAGGTCGGAGCCTTGATCGCGTCGGCAGAACGGCGCATACCGCGCTTCGACGGGCTCGTTTTTCTTTTCGGTACAGCCATTTCAACTACTCCACTTGACGGGCAAGACATGCAGGTCGGCTGGAACCGGAGCCGAAGATCACACGTCTCAGTATCGGAATTTGGGCGGCTTATACATGTCAAGCAGGCGCTTGACCAGTCCCCGAATTCATTTTTTCCTGCGGCGCGCAGAGGAACCGTTCCTCAAACCTCGTCTTCGGCGACCACCCATGGCTCTGCCACGGCGGCCGACTGCCATTTTACCCAAGCCGGATGCGACTTGAGCGCCGCCATGTAGGCGAGCGTCTCCTCGTTGTCCACCAGATTATAGATGTCAAAGCGGTTGACGACCGGCGCAAACATCGCGTCAGCCGCCGAGAAGGCCCCGAAGAGGAACGGCCCACCGGAGGCCGCACGCAATTCGCACCAGATCGTTTCGATCCGTTCGACATCGGCACGAACATCGTCGGAAACGTCCAGCGCCGCCTGTTTGCGTCGTATATTCATTGGACACGCGTTGCGCAGAGCGCGAAAGCCCGACAGCATCTCCATGGAAACCGAGCGTGCGACCGCCCGATCCCGGCGAGCCTTCGGCGAAATTCCGGCATCGGGGAAAATCTCGGCGGCATATTCGATGATTGCGAGCGATTCCCAGATACGGATGTCTCCGTGGCAGAGAACGGGAACCCGGCCGGTCGGCGAAATCTCGCGGATTCTGGGGTTGCCGGCCTCGAAATCAAACGGGATAAGCCGTTCTTCGAACTCAACGCCGCATCCGGTCAGCGCCATCCATGGACGGAAAGACCACGACGAATAATTCTTGTTGCCGATGTAGAGAATGAACCTGTCCATATCCTAACTCCACCAGATCACGATCGATCAGACCTTAAAGACCGTTACGGACACGCACCAACAAATCTTTGGAAACTCAGTCATAAAGACAGGTGATATATGCACCCGAACGCTTGGCGCGCCGGTCGACCACTGTGGCGAGGCGCTTCATGCTGCCGCTCGGGCGGCTGGCAACGCGATCAATAGGGTTCGGCAGGGAAACGGCCAGCAGCGCCGATTGCCGCGCCGAAAGCTTCGATGCCGGCACCCTGAAGTGATGCCGCGCCGCCGCACCAATGCCGTAGATACCCGGGCCCCATTCGGCAATGTTCAGATAGATCTCCATCACCCGCTTCTTGGACCAAAGATAATCCGCCGCGAGGGCGAGTGGCACTTCGAGACCCTTGCGCACGAAAGAACGGCTGTTCCACAGGAACAGGTTCTTGACCGTCTGCATCGGAATTGTGCTGGCTCCGCGGGTCGCCTCACCGGACAGCGCATCGTCCACGACTTCCTTCATCTGGCCCCAGTCGACACCGTAATGCGAACAGAACTGCCCGTCTTCGGACATCATGACGGCCCGCACGAGATTCGGGGAGATGTCGTCGAAAGCCACCCATTCACGATCGTAGCCGCGCAGGAGAAAGAGGTCCGCCAGCATGAGCGTGGAAACAGGATGCACGAAGCTCGGGCGATAAAGCAGGATGAGAAGATAAGGCAGCAACAAAAGCCCGGCGAGAGCCGCGGCGATCTTCTTTGCAACAGACAGACCGGAGCGATCGCGTTCGGGCGCATCCGCCATAATTTCTCCGATGTCGCTCTGTTCCACCAAAAGTGACTGCGCCCAAGACTGCAAGAGCCTTTTCTCTTAGCTTCCCTCTTGGAAATTGGCCAGTCCACCCGCGCTGTTCGCCGCCATTTTCCGCGCAATAGCCGTTGCCACCCACCGGCTTGCATGCCAAAGAACCGCCATGACTCTCTCAGGCCCCTCGTTCGAGACACATCTGCGCGAAATCGCCGTCGAGACGGAACGTCTGCTGTCTTCACTGCTGCAGGACGAGCCGCTGTGCGACGAGCTTGCCCGTCCCCCTCACCTGCTGGCGGCGATGCGCCACGCAGTGCTGAACGGCGGAAAGCGACTGCGACCCTTTCTGGTGACCGAAAGTGCGGCTCTGTTCGGCGGCGACAGGAAGACCGCGCTACGGGTCGGAGCGGCACTCGAGTGCCTGCACTGCTATTCGCTTGTCCATGACGATCTGCCGGCAATGGATGACGATGACATGCGTCGGGGCCAGCCGACCGTACACATAGCCTTCGATGAGGCGACAGCCATTTTGGCGGGCGACAGTCTTCTCACCTACGCCTTCGACATCGTCGCTGCGCCGGAGACGGTATTGCCAGATCGGGCGAAGACTGACTTGGTCCTGGCGCTTGCCCGCGCTGCCGGGTTGGGCGGCATGGCCGGCGGGCAGGCGCTCGACCTCGCCGCGGAAAGGAAGGCGCCAGACGAGAACGGCATCGTCACGCTGCAGGCAATGAAGACGGGCGCGTTGCTGCGCTTCGCGTGCGAGGCGGGGGCTATCCTGTCCGGCGCGCCCGAGGCCGATCGCCGGCGAATCCGTCGCTTCGGAGAGGTGATCGGTCGTGCGTTCCAGATCGCTGATGATCTGCTCGATCTCACCGCCGACGCCGCAACTCTGGGCAAGGCGACCGGCAAGGACGCCGCGCGCGGCAAGGCGACGCTTGCGAGCCTCAAAGGCCAGGCCTGGGCAGAGGCGGAGCTCGAACGGCTGGTGAGCGAAGCCGAGGCCCTGCTTGCCCCCTATGGAGCCCGCGCCGCCATGCTGATCGAAGCAGCACGCTTCGTGGCCAACAGGAAGAGCTGACATGAGCAGGTACTGGTCGCCGATCGTCTCCGTACTCGAGCCCTATGTCGCCGGCGAACAGCCGGCCATGCCGAATCTCGTCAAGCTGAACACCAACGAAAACCCCTACGGTCCCTCGCCGAAAGCTCTGGAGGCAATCATACACGCGGCGACCGCAGATCTGCGCCGTTATCCCGATCCGACTGCCCGTCGGCTTCGTGAGAGCATCGCCCGTCATAACGGCGTGAACGCGGACGAGGTCTTCGTTGGCAACGGTTCGGACGAGGTACTCGCGTTCGTTTTCGCAAGTCTGCTGAAACACGATGCGCCGCTGCTTTTTCCGGATATCACCTACAGCTTCTATCCGACCTACGCGAAGCTTTACGGCATCGAAACCCTTACCATTCCCTTGCGTGAGCAGTTCGACATTGCCGTCGAGGATTACGATGTCCCCTGCGGGGCAATCATCCTTCCCAATCCGAATGCCCCGACGGGTATCGGCCTTCCTCTTGCGGAGATTGAACGCCTCCTCACAGCCCATCCGGAACAGGTGGTGGTGATCGATGAGGCCTACATCGACTTCGGCGGCGAAAGCGCCGTATCGCTCGTGCCGCACTTCGAGAACTTCCTCGTCGTGCAGACGTTTTCAAAATCGCGGGCGCTTGCCGGACTCCGCATCGGCTTTGCGATCGGGCAGCGCCCCCTGATCGAAGCGCTCGAACGAATGAAGGACAGCTTCAACTCCTATCCGCTGGACACGCTCGCGCAGGCTGCCGCCTGTGCCGCGATCGAGGATGACGCCTGGTTCGAGGAGAGCCGCGGCAAGGTGATGGCAAACCGTGCCACGCTTACAAGACAGTTGCAGGACCGCGGTTTTGAGGTGTTGCCGTCACAGGCGAATTTTGTCTTTGCCCACCTGCCCGGTCGCCCGGGGGTGAACTTGCCGCCAAGCTCCGTGAGCGAGCCGTGCTCGTCCGACACTTCGCCAAGCCGCGCATTGCCGATTTCCTGCGGATCTCGATCGGCACGGAAGACGAATGCCGTCGCCTGATCGAAGCGATCGACGGCCTCCTCTGATCGTCGGGCAGCCGTTCCGGATTGCTTGGGGCTGCCGGCAACTGCTCCTGCAAACGCAGTTGCGATCATTGTGGGCGGCTGCCTGCTGACCGGTTTGACGGTATTCACCGGCTACGCCTTGCTTTTCTCGACAGAAGGCGCTCTCAACGCCTACCGGGCGGCGCGTCGCTGGATCGACGGTGCCATGGCGGCACTCTTCTGTGCCGCCGGCGTGAAACTGCTGACTGCACGCCTGTGACTTAGAACGAAAAAAGGCGCCGTCCGGTCCGGAACGGCGCCTCGAAGGATAAAATGCTCGCCAATCAACCCGCAGTGATCGGCGCGATCTGAATTTCGACGCGGCGGTTCTGAGCGCGGCCCTCCGGCGTCGCGTTCGAGGCGACCGGCTGGCTCGGGCCGAAGCCCAACGATGAGACGCGGCGGGGATCGATCCCCTGCGAGTTCAGATAGCTCGCGACCGACATAGCGCGACGTTCGGACAGCGCCTGGTTATGGGCGAGGCTGCCGGTCGAGTCGGTATGACCGTTGACGTCGATCAGCGTACGGTCGAACTTGCGCAGCACAATTGCGACCGAATTGAGCGTCGGGTAGAACTGCGGCATCACCGCATCCTGGTCCGTGGCAAACGTGATGTTCGACGGCATGTTGAGAATGATCCGATCGCCCATGCGGGTCACGGAAATGCCGGTACCCTGAAGCTGCGCCCGAAGCTCGGCTTCCTGGCGATCCATATAGTTGCCGATCGCGCCACCCGCGAGGGCGCCGATGCCCGCGCCAATCAGCGCAGCGTTACGGCCTTCGCGACCACCGCCACCGATGGCAAGGCCGCCAAGGGCACCCGCCGCGGCACCCAGCATCGCACCGCCGGCGGTGTTCGACACCTTCTGTTCGCCGGTGTACGGATCGGTGGTGGTGCAGGCGGAAAGATAGGTCGTCGCGAGGGCCAGAACGGCAATTTTCTTGAGCATCGTCGGAATCACTCCAAAGGTTTCCTAAAAGGCCTCAACAGATCAATTGCGGCAATATGAAGTTGCAACCCTGCGCGGGGCTCACTCTGCCGCGTTTTTGTGCCCGTAGCGCTTCTCGATATAGTCGATCACTAGCGCCTCGAAGTCGGAGGCGATGTTGGGGCCGCGAAGCGTCATGGCCTTCTGCCCATCAATAAAGACCGGAGCGGCCGGGCTTTCGCCGGTGCCGGGCAGCGAAATGCCGATATCGGCGTGCTTACTCTCCCCCGGCCCGTTGACGATGCAGCCCATGACGGCGACGTTCAGTCCCTCGACGCCCGGATATTTCTCCCGCCAGACGGACATGTTCTTGCGGATGTCCTCCTGGATGCGCTGCGCGAGTTCCTGGAAGACGGTGGAAGTCGTTCGGCCGCAACCGGGGCAGGCGGCAACGACCGGCACGAACTGCCGGAAGCCCATGACCTGCAGAAGCTCCTGTGCCACCTGTACCTCGCGTGTACGGTCGCCGTTCGGCTCCGGCGTCAGCGAGACGCGGATCGTGTCGCCGATCCCTTGCTGCAACACATAGCCCATGGCCGCC
Source organism: Ciceribacter thiooxidans (assembly GCF_014126615.1). Taxonomy (NCBI): domain Bacteria; kingdom Pseudomonadati; phylum Pseudomonadota; class Alphaproteobacteria; order Hyphomicrobiales; family Rhizobiaceae; genus Ciceribacter; species Ciceribacter thiooxidans. The sequence goes on along the minus strand of NZ_CP059896.1, from coordinate 22,718 downwards.
GAAGAGGCGACGATACCCTTCGATCCCATACCCGCCTCGGTAAGGCCGAGATGCAGAGCGTGGTCCGAGCGCGCGGCAAGCATCGAATAGACGGCAATCAGATCCTGCACCTGACTGACCTTCGCCGAGAGGATGATGCGATTGCGCGGCAGCCCGATCTCTTCGGCAAGCTCGGCCGAAAGCAGCGCCGACTGCACGATCGCCTCGCGCGTCACCTGCCGGGCGGAAAGTGGGAAGCCGTTCGCCTGGTTCTCGTCCATCAGCCGAGTCAGCAATTCCTGGTCAAGCGACCCCCAATTGACACCAATGCGAACCGGCTTGTCATAGCGGATCGCCATCTCGACAATTTCGGAGAATTGCTTGTCCTTCTTGTCCTTGAAGCCGACATTGCCCGGATTGATGCGATACTTCGCGAGCGCCTCCGCGCAGGCCGGATGGTCGGCAAGCAGCCTGTGCCCGATATAATGGAAATCACCAACCAGCGGCACGTCCATCCCGATCCGAAGCAGCCGCTCGCGGATCTTCGGCACGGCTGCCGCACTTTCGTCGCGGTCGACAGTGATGCGGATGATTTCGGATCCGGCGCGAAAGAGGGCCGCCACCTGGGCGACCGTCGCATCGACATCGGCCGTGTCCGTGTTGGTCATGGATTGAACGACAACCGGCGCACCACCACCGACAATCACTCCGCCGACATCCACGGCGACGGAGGCGCGACGCGGTTTGGGATCAAATTCTTCTGCCGAGACCATTACCTGCTCGCAATCTGCGGGAAATCCTGTGTTTCAGGTGGATCAAACATGGCTTCTTGTCAACTCTGCGGCCGCTCTCACCGAGTGGCGACCGGCCCGACCATCTCTAGAACCACACAGCCTCATATGGCATCCATCGTTGACGCTTCGACATTTACCGATACCTTGTCGAAGTTCTTTTTCTTCCGGCCTCGAGGAGACCGACGTGAAGCTGACTGTCAATGGCAGAGAGCATAGCCTGGAGGCGGAAGCGGAGATGCCCTTACTGTGGGCACTCCGAGACATCCTCGATATCAAAGGTCCGAAGTTCGGCTGCGGCGTGGGCCTGTGTGGCGCGTGCACGGTGATCATCGACGGAGAGGCCATCCGCTCCTGTCAGACTGCTGTCGGCGACGTCGAGGGTCCAGTGCTGACGATAGAGGGGCTCGCCGGGAGCGAACTTCACCCGGTTCAGCAGGCCTGGCTCGAGGAACAGGTTGCGCAGTGCGGCTATTGTCAAGCCGGCCAGATCATGAATGCGGTAGCGCTTCTTCAAACCAATCCCTCGCCCGGCGACGACGAGATCGACGCAGCGATGGCCGACAATCTCTGTCGCTGTGGTACGTATCCACGCATCAGGGCCGCCATTCACAAGGCAGCGGCCAAGCTGGCGGGAGTATGACGGTGAGCTCTGTCGGCAAAATTACCCGGCGCACACTGCTTGTCGGCGCCGCCGCCGTCGCAGGTGGCGTTGCATTCGGCTACTATCAGTACAAGAACCCCTACTCCAATCCGCTCCTCGACGGGCTGGGGAAGGATGAGGTCACCTTCAACCCGTACGTCAAGATCGGCACGAACGATCGCATTTCGATCATCGCACCGCGCGCCGAGATGGGCCAGGGTGTCTATACCACGCTGGCTGCACTCGTCGCGGAGGAGCTGGACGTCACGCTTGACCGTGTCGAGATCGAACATGGTCCGGCGTCTCCGGCGTATTTCAACGAAGCGGCATTTCGCGAAGGCGCCCCCTTTCCGCAATTCGACGATGGGTTTCTCGCAGAAAGTCTTCGTGACGCGATGGGTGTCGTTGCCAAGTTCGCCGGCCTGCAGCTCACCGGTGGGTCGACCTCCATGGCCGACGGTTTCGAGAAGATGCGCCTCGCCGGCGCGACAGCGCGTGAAATGCTGAAGACGGCCGCGGCAGCGAGACTGGCTGTGCCGCGCGAGAGCCTGACAACAGCAGAGGGCTTCGTCTCCGATCGCCAATCCGGCAAACGGATCGCCTATGGCGCCCTTGCCCTCGATGCCGCGAAGCTCGATCCGCCTTCCGAGGTCACGCTTCGCGACCGCTCTCAATGGAAGATCCTCGGAAAGCCACAGCCGCGCCGGGATATGTTGCGAAAAGTGACCGGTGCCCCGATCTTCGGGATCGATGTGAGCCTGCCGGATATGCTTTATGGAACGGTACGCATGAACCCCAGGCCTGGCGGGCGGATGAAAAGCTTCGATGCCAAGGCCGCCCTCGCGATGGCCGGCGTACACAAGGTGATCGAGATCGACAGCCCCTACGGCCATGGCATCGGCATCATCGCCGACAATACCTGGCGGGCCTTCAAAGCGGCGGAATCCGTCGAGATCGAGTGGGAGCGCGGACCGGGTCCGGAAAGTTCGGCAGATGTCGACGCATCACTGGCGGTCGCGTTGAACGGCGCCGACTTTTTCACTCTCCGGACGATCGGCGATCCGGACGTCGTCTTTGCCGATGCACCGCGAGAGAGGGTATTGGAGGCCACGTACCAGGTACCGTTCCTCTCCCACACCGCCATGGAGCCGATGAACGCAACCGCCCGTATCCACGATGGCGCTGTCGACGTATGGGCGCCGAACCAGAGCCCCTCGCTCGTGAAAATCGTGGCGAGCCGTGTGACGGGAGCCCCTGAAGATCGCATCGCGGTTCATACGACATTTCTCGGCGGCGGCTTCGGCCGGCGCATCGAACCCGATTTCTCCGACTATGCGCTCCGTCTGGCGAAAGAAGCGGATGGTCGGCCGGTCAAGGTCACTTGGACCCGGGAGGAAGACATAGGCCACGGCCCCTATCGTCCGGCGGCCATGGGGCGCTATAAGGCCGTTCTTGACAGCGACGGCCTCCCGAAGGCGCTGGTCGGATCGATTGCCGCTCCGTCGGTCGTCGCCAGCACGCTTGGACGCTATTTTCCGGATCTCCCCTCAGGCGGACCGGACAGCACTCTCCTCGACGGAGCTTACAACCAGCCCTATGGCGTCGCGAACTACCGCGTGGACGGCAGGAAGGTCGACATGGCCGTACCGGTCGGTTTCTGGCGCTCGGTCGGCTTTTCCTACAACACCTTCATGCATGAGAGCTTCGTTGACGAGATCGCCCATGCCGGCGGTGCGGATCCGCTTGAGCTGCGACGCAAACTCATGCGGGATTATCCGGTGGCGCTCTCCGTCCTCGAAAAGGTGGCTTCGATGTCGAGCTGGGGCACGGCACCCGAACCCGGTAAAGCACGCGGCCTCGCCTTCGCCCTTTCCTTCGGAACCTGGGTCGCTCAGGTGATCGAGATCGCCGAAACATCCGGCGGCATCAGGATCGAACGGGTATGGTGCGCGGCAGATCCGGGGATCGTGCTCGATCCGTTGAATTTCAAGGCGCAGATGATGTCGGGCATCGTCTTCGGTTTGTCGGCCGCGGTCGGACAGCAGATCACCTTCGCCGACGGAGTGGTCGAACAGTCGAACTTCCACGACTACGATGCCCTGCGCATGAATCAGTGTCCGGTGATCGAAGTGGAATTACTCGAGAATGCACCGCGACTGGGTGGCGCCGGCGAACCGGGAACGCCGCCCTCCATGCCGGCCCTCGGAAACGCGATTTTCGCCCTGACCGGCAAGCGGCTCCGGCGCCTGCCATTCTCCGAAGAGGTCATGTTCGCCTGATGGCACTCAGCCGCCTGGGCGGTCGGCGTGCCGGGCCAGACCTGAAAGTGCGAAGACCACGACGTTCAGGAAAGAGACGGCGGTAAATACCGCCGAGAGCGACGTGTGCTCCGCGACGAATCCTATCACCGACGGCGCAAAGAGAATTCCGGAGTAGCCGAGGGTCGTCACCACCGATAGCCCGATCCCTGGTGCAAGTCCCGGAATGTTGCCGCCCGCGGAAAACGCAATCGGCACCATGTTGGAAATGCCGACACCGGCAATGGCAAACCCCATCAGCGCGACGGTCAGATTGGGTGCAAGACCCGCGGTCACCAAACCGATGAAGGATGCCGCCGTGCAGAGGCGCAACGTCCGAACAGCACCCAGACGGTCGCGCACCAGATCGCCGGCAAAGCGCATCCCCGCCATTGCGAGAGAAAACGCGGCAAAGGCGAACCCGGAGAAGGAAACCGAAGCGCCGAGCTCGGTGCGAAGGTAGAGAGCTCCCCAATCAAGCGTCGCGCCTTCCGGTATCATCGAAAAGAGTGCGACGAGCCCGACCAGCCACGGAAGCGGCGTCAAGGGCAGCCTGGCTTTCGTCCGCTGTTCGGAGGCATGCGGCCGGTCGGCGAGGATGCTCGGGCGGGCGATCAGGAACAACACGAGCGCCGCACTCACCATGATTGCAGAATGTCCGAGGTCACCGACGATGGCGATCAGATAACCGCCGAGTGCCGATCCGACGAGGCCGCCCAAGCTCCAGAAGGCGTGGCAGGACGACATGATCGAGCGCCGCATCGCTCGCTCGACTTCGACCGCATTGGCATTCATGGCGACATCCATCGCCCCTGTCAGGCCGCCGAACAGAAAGACGGCAATCGCGCCAGACCAGATACTGTCGACAAACGAGATTCCGAGCAGCGTAGGAGCGAAAAGTATCGTCGCTACCTGGACGACTTGCCGTGAACCGAAACGTGCAATCTGAAATCCGGCAATTGGCATCAGGAGCAATGAGCCCGCCCCGAAGACAAAAAGCATGATGCCGAGGCCGCTGTCGGAAAGCCCCAGCGCGCCCGCAAAGAGCGGGATCTTCGGTGCCCATGACCCCATAATGAGCCCGTTGAGGAAGAAAAGCAGGGATACGGCCCGACGCGTCGCCGGGAAGAACGAAGGCGTTGCGGCTACGGCCGCAGTCTCACATTGAGTCTCGGTCATGACAGTTCTCCACTGCAAGCGCTTTGCAATCTATTTAAATCGATTGAATCCGCAAGTATCGGAAGTGAGGATCGGCACTCACGTTTTGTTTCCCTCCGAAATGCTTCAACTGTTGGCAAAACCTACGCCTGCTGTGTCACCCTCGCGACTCGCGGTGTGAGCGATGCAAATCCCTATTGCGTAAGGTTCAACCATCGTATATACGAATATTTGTAGATAACTCGTATTGTGGAGGTTTCCCATGTCTCTGGATCGTGCCGTGCTTGCTTTCGCCGGTGTGATGGTTCTCCTATCGGTCGTTCTGACCGTTTATGTCCATCCGCTCTTCATCTGGTTTACCGTCTTCATTGGCGTCAATATGTTGCAGTCTGCCTTCACCGGCTTCTGTCCGGCCGCCATGATCCTCAAGAAGCTCGGCTTCCGTCCGGGAACGGCTTTCTGACGTAGTCCTGAAAAGGAAAAGTAAAATGTATCGCCCGCCGCTCGCACGCCTGGTTGCGCTCGCTCTGTCCTTCTCCGCTTCTGCCGCAGCCGCAGAAACCCTGCAGGTCCAACCAGTGACCATTCCCGAATGGAAGGCCGTCTACGGGCGCGTCGAAGCCCGCGACAGCGTGCCGGCGCGCGCACGGATCGGCGGTACCGTCGTCGACCTCAAGGTGACAGAAGGCGACAGTGTCTCGACCGGAGACGTCATCGCGACCGTTCGCGACGACAAGATCGAGTTTCAGATCGCAGCGATCGACGCCCAGCTTCTCGGCCTCAAGGCGTCGCTCGACAACGCCCAGGCCGAACTCGCACGCGGCGAAGAACTGATCAAGCGCGGTGTAACCACGGCGCAGCGGCTCGACGCGCTCCGCACCCAGGTCGACGTGGTTCGCAACCAGATCGCCGCCGCCGAAGCCCAGCGTTCAGTGGTCGTACAGCAGGGCAAGGAAGGTTCGGTGCTCGCACCGACCACCGGGACCGTCCTGACGGTTCCGGTAACCCGCGATACCGTCATCATGGCCGGGGAAACGGTCGCGACCATCGGAGGCGGCGGTTTTTTCCTGCGACTGGCCGTACCTGAGCGCCATGCCGACCTCCTCAAGGAGGGCGCGACGATCGAGATCGACGGAACCGCCAGCGATCATCGCACGGGCCGCCTTGCGAAAATTTATCCCGAAATCGACAATGGCCGCGTCATCGCGGACGTAGAAGTCGACGCGCTTCCCACGAACTTCGTCAACAAGCGCCTGCTGATCCGTCTACCGGTCGGAGAACGACAGGCTCTGCTGGTACCGCAGGCGGCAGTCACCAGCCGCTATGGCGTCGATTACGTCACCGTGAAAAGCGGAGAGGCGACGGCCGAGCGCACCGTCGTGACGGCCAAGCCGATCACCTACGAAGGCGCACCGATGACGGAAATCCTGACCGGCATCCGAGCCGGTGACGAGGTTGTACTTCCATGAAAATCCAGAATCTGGGTATCGCGGGCGGGCTGACGAAGACCTTCATCACCTCACCGCTCACTCCTCTCTTTCTGCTTGCCGCCTTCGCACTCGGCGTGGTTGCCCTTTTGACCCTGCCGCGCGAAGAGGAACCGCAGATTTCGGTTCCCATGGTGGACATCCTGGTCCGCGCCGACGGCCTGAAGGCGGAGGACGCGGTCAAGCTCGTCACGGAACCACTTGAAACGATCGTCAAGGGTATCAACGACGTCGAGCACGTCTATTCGCAAACCGCCGACGATCAGGTGATGGTCACGGCTCGGTTCGTGGTGGGCACGTCGGGCGACTCGGCTGTCTTGCGCGTCCATGACAAGATCCGCGCGAATATGGGCTCCATCCCGGTGGGCATTCCGGAGCCGCTCGTCGTCGGCCGAACGATCGATGACGTCGCTATCGTATCACTCACCCTGACACCGTCGCTCGCAAAAGGCGCGAACGTTACAGCCAATGACCTGACGCGCATCGCCCGTCAGCTTCGGGTCGAGGTGGCGAAGATAGAGAACGTCGGTCTGAGCTATCTCGTCGGTGAAACCGGCGAGGCGATCCGCATTGCGCCGAACCCGGAAAAGCTTGCGCTCTATGGCATGACGCTCCAGCAGCTTTCCGGCAAGGTGACCGCGGCCAACCGCTCGTTCTCGACCGGCCTCGTGCGCGATGGCGGACAGCAGATCGAGGTCGTGGCCGGAGAGACGCTCTCTACGCCCGCGGATATCGGCAACCTGCTGCTGACCACGCGCGACAATCGGCCCGTTTATGTCCGTGACGTCGCCGACATTTCGTTCGTTACCGACACTGCCGAGGCGCGCGCCTCCACCGTGACCCGCGGCGACAACGGTGAACTGAAGCGTGTTCCCGCCGTCACTCTGGCGATCGCCAAGCGCGCCGGAGCAAACGCCGTGCTGGTGTCGGAAGAAATCCTTCACCGCGTCGAGGAACTGAAGGGCAGCCTCATCCCGGATTCGATGGACGTGGAAGTGACCCGCGACTACGGTGACACGGCCAACGAAAAGGCAAACGAACTGCTGTTCCACCTTGGGCTCGCCACCCTCTCGATCATCGCATTGGTCTGGATCGCAATCGGCCGCCGCGAGGCCTTTGTCGTGGCCATCGTCATCCCGGTCACGATTCTGCTGACGTTGTTTGCCGCGAACCTCATGGGCTATACGCTGAACCGCGTCTCGCTCTTCGCACTCATTTTCTCGATCGGTATCCTCGTCGATGACGCCATCGTCGTGATCGAGAACATCGCCCGCCATTGGGGAATGTCGGACAGCGCCGACCGACGGGAAGCCGCAATCGAAGCCGTCGCCGAGGTGGGTAATCCGACGATCGTCGCGACCCTCACGGTTGTCGTCGCGCTGCTGCCGATGATGTTTGTTTCGGGCATGATGGGCCCCTACATGAGCCCGATCCCGGCCAATGCCTCGGCTGCGATGATCTTCTCCTTCTTCGTCGCCGTCGTCGTGACGCCATGGCTGATGCTGAAGATCGCCGGCAAAGCGAAGCTGCACCGTGATGCAGGCCATGGATCCGGGGGTACGCTGGGCCGCGGATATGCAGCCGTTGCTTCACCCATCCTGGCTACCAAGAAGAGGAGCTGGATCTTCCTCCTTTTGGTCGGTGTAGCAACGCTCGGCTCACTGGCGCTCTTCTACACGAAGGACGTCACGGTTAAGCTGCTCCCCTTCGACAACAAGTCGGAGCTCCAGGTAACGATCGACCTGCCGGAAGGCTCCTCCGTCGAGACGACCGATGCCGTCGCACAGGCCATCGCCAAGGTTGTTTTGGACACGCCGGAGGTCGTCTCCGTTCAGACCCATGCGGCGACCGCGGCCCCCTTCAACTTCAACGGTCTCGTCCGGCATGCCTATCTGCGGTCCAAACCCGAAATGGGTGACGTCCAGATCAACCTGCTGCCGAAAGGCGAACGCGATCGCTCCAGTCACGAAATCGCTCTCGATCTGCGCCAACGCCTTGCCGCACAGGTGAACGTCCCCGAGGGTACGTCGATCAAGGTGGTTGAGCCGCCGCCGGGCCCTCCGGTCATGGCCACGCTGCTCGCGGAAATCTACGGCCCCGACGCTGACACCCGCCGCGCGACGGCCGAAAAGGTCAAGGCAGCGTTCCGCTCGGTTCCGTTCATCGTCGATGTCGATGACAGTTACGGTCAGCCTGCCCGGCGCCTGCGCGCAACGATCTCGACCGACGATCTCGACTTCTATGGTGTCTCGGAAAGCGATGTCTTCGATACGCTGTCGATCCTCAATGGCACGACGACGATCGGATACAGCCACCGCGGCGAAGGACGCGCGCCGATTCCGATCGAAATCACCCGGCCAAAGGGCACGAAGGTTCTCGACGAAACCTTCCTTGCAACGCCGATCCCGGCGAACCTCCTGCCCGGATCCCGGTCGGTTGTCGAGCTTGGCGACGTCATCCGCGTGAAGGAGGAACAGGCCTCGTTTCCGATCTTCCGCCATAACGGCCGTTACGCGGAGATGGTGACGGCGGAGTTGGCCGGGGACTTTGAAGCGCCGCTTTACGGTATGCTTGCCGTTCAGGACGCGCTGGACGCGCAGGACTGGACCGGATTGCAAAAGCCGGAAGTCGCCCTTCACGGCCAGCCGACCGACCAGAGCAAACCGGTCTTGCTGTGGGATGGTGAGTGGGAAGTGACCTGGGTCACCTTCCGCGACATGGGAGCCGCCTTCATGGTCGCGCTCCTCGGGATTTATATCCTGGTTGTCGCGCAGTTCGGCTCGTTCAAGGTGCCGCTGGTGATCCTCACCCCGATTCCGCTGACTTTCATCGGCATTCTCGGCGGTCACTGGCTGTTCGGAGCTCCCTTCACTGCGACATCGATGATCGGCTTTATTGCGCTTGCCGGCATCATCGTGCGCAACTCGATCCTGCTGGTCGACTTCATCCGTCACGCCAGCACACCGGAGCGTCCGCTGACGGACGTCCTGATCGAGGCCGGCTCGATCCGCTTCAAGCCGATCCTGTTGACCGCGCTGGCGGCGATGATCGGTGCGGCGGTCATCCTCACCGACCCGATCTTCCAGGGGCTTGCGATTTCGCTGCTCTTCGGACTGGCGTCATCGACGCTGCTGACGGTGCTTGTCATTCCGGCGATCTACCGCGTCCTCCGGACCTGACGCGCCACACGACAAAAGCAAACGCCCGCAAGGCGACTGTCTTGCGGGCGTTTCCTTATTCAATGGCTCGATCGGATGACGTTCATTTGGTTGGAAGCCAAGCCTCCGCGAGCTCGACCCAGAAGCTTGTACCGATCGGCAGAATATCGTCGTTGAAATCGTAACGCGGATGATGAAGCGGAGGATCGTTCGGAGTCCGCTGCGTGCCGACGAAGAAATAGGTACCCGGCCGCTCCCGCAGCATGTAGGCAAAGTCTTCGCTGCCCATGTTCGGGCGCTCCATTTCGACGATCTTTTCAGATCCCGCAAATCGCGTCGCGAGGGCGCGGACGAAATCGGTTTCCGCCTTGTGGTTGATGGTGGCGTTGTAGCCACGCTCGTAGGCAACGGTCGCCGTCATGCCATAACTGGCCGCCTGCCCCTCCGCCACCCCACGAATCCGCTGTTCGAGTTGGTCCCTCACCTTGGGATCAAAGGAACGGACGCTGAGCAACATCTCGGCACGTTCGGGAATGACGTTGCTGGCCCCGCCAGCGTGAAACGCGCCGACCGTCACGACAGTCGGATCAAGCGGATGGACATTACGGGAGACAATCGTTTGCAGCGCCATGATGATGCTGGCGCCGGCGACGATGGGATCAGCCGTATCCTGCGGCTCGGCACCGTGTCCACCCCGCCCGTTGACCGTGATCTTGCACTCATCGACTGCCGCCATGATCGGCCCGTCGCGAAAAGCGAATTGACCGAAAGGGATGGTGGGGTCGTTGTGGAGCGCGAAGACCGCGTCGCACGGAAATCTATCGAAGAGGCCGTCCTCGATCATCAGTCTGGCGCCACCGAAATTCTCCTCGGCCGGTTGAAAGATCAGGTGCACGACACCGTCGAAGTTCTTCCGCTCGGCGAGAATTTTCGCAGCGCCGAGCAACATCGCCGTATGGCCGTCGTGCCCGCAGGCGTGCATCACGCCGGGATTCCGGCTCTGGTATTCGGCGCCGGTTTCTTCGAGGATGGGCAGCGCATCGAAATCCGCGCGAATACCAATGCTCCTATCGCTGCTTCCGTTACGAAGCGTGGCGACGACGCCGGTTTTCGCAAGCCCCCGCGTGACCTCGTATCCCATGGCGACCAGTTGGGCTGCGACATAGTCGGATGTCTCGAACTCGGAAAGGCCGATCTCTGGATGCTGATGCAGATAGCGTCGCGTTGCCACGATCTCGGGCATATAATTCGAAAAGCGTACCGTCATCTTTTCACCGGCTGTTGATCAAAGGGGAAATCCGGAGACCATCGGGGTTCCGGCGAAGAAGAGAGTGATCCCCCGGCCGCGAAAACTCGGCCGGAAAGACGCTGCGAGTTTTGCACTTGTCCTGCATTTCTTCAAGCGTATAACCGGCCTGCAAAGCCAATCGGCGCCCGAGGATTCTTCAGATGGTGGAGAAAAAGCCTACCCACCCAGCGCAAGAGGCTCCCGTTCGGCGGAGCTTTCACCGCGCCGGGGAAGCCGAGCGACGAAAGGCCCTGATCGGGGCAACGCTCGACTGCATCGGCGAGTATGGCCTGGAGGGTGCGACGGTTCGGCAGATTGCTGCGAGAGCCGGAGTCACCGGCGGCCTCATCCGTCATTATTTTTCCGGTAAGGACCAGATGCTGGAGGCGGCTTACCGCGAAATCATGGATACCATGACCTCGGCGGCATTCCATGCGCTGGAGCAAGCCGGCGACGACCCGAGGAAACGTCTCCACGATTTCGTTGTCGCCAATCTGACGCCCCCGGTTACCGACCCCCGGACAATGTCCCTCTGGGCGGCCTTCATCAGCCACGTTCGGGTGGATCCGGGTTTTGCGAAGATCCAACGTGAAAACTATCTCGCCTATCTGGCCGTCCTCCAGCAACTGGTGGAAAAGTTCCTGGCGGACGCCGGGCGGCCTGCACCTGCCGGGACCTGTCGGAAGCTTGCCATCGCCGTCAATGGCATGATTGACGGCCTCTGGCTTGAAGGCTCATTGGCAGATGACCTCTTCGAGGATGACCCTCTGCCCAGCATCGCCCTCGCAGCAGTGGAATCGCTTCTCGGAGGCCTCAGTCTGTCAGAGCGTCGCGGTACCGAAGCGGGCGTCTCCGGGCGCTGAGACAAGAGGCAAAGGGATCGCAGCCAAATCATCACATCCGCAGTTCGACGCAACAGCTCTTGGCTACTGCTTTGAAATACGGCATAAAAAAGCCCATTTTCCCGTAGAGGGCAGTCCATCTCCGTCTAGGTCCAGTTTTCTTTCACCAACGTCACTCATCAGCGGCTTTAAGTTCGGCATTGGAACATGAGCATGGCCGTCACGTTGATGCGCCGGGGATAGAGGCTGGTCAGGACAGTCCGGCAATCATCTTTCTGACAGAACTCGAGAATATGTCCCTACCCATGACGTCGCCCACTTCGCCGCGCGAATTCGAGACAAAACAAATCGATCACAACGATTCGATCCGCGCTGCCTATTTCTCGAACGAAGAACTGTACGAAAGCGCAGCGGCACTCGCCCGCGACGGCGCCAGTGAATTGCCGGCACTCTTCGCTTTCGACTTCTTCGCGCGCCACAAGGAAAATGAGCGGGAGATCCTTCGAGTCTACAGGGCGACGGCCGCCGACGTCGAAAACGGGGCAACGATCACGCCTGCGGCCGAATGGCTCCTCGACAATCACTACATCATCGAAGAGGCCATCCAGGAGGTTCGCCGGGATTTCCCGCGCCGCTTTTATCGGCAACTGCCGACCATGAAGATCGGGGAGTATGAGATCCCGCGCACCATGGCGCTCGCCTGGCTTTATGTCGCTCATACCCATAGCACCGTATCGCAGGAAAGCATGACCGCGCTGGTCGAGGGTTTTCAGTCGTCGCAAACGCTGGAGATCGGCGAACTGTGGGCGCTGCCCTCGATCGTCCGGTTCGTACTGATCGAAAATCTGCGGCGCATTTCGACGCGCGTGGACCGCTCTCGCCGCATGCGGCGAAAATCGAACGAGATCGCGGACGAGGTCATCCGCCTCAACGACCCGTCCGCGTGCAAGGAGCTCTTCAGCCGCATCGAGCCACTGGCTGAGGACAATACCTTCGCCACCCAGTTCCTCTACCGCATGCGAAACGGCTCGCAGGACACGAGCTTTGCTGTCAATTGGCTGGAAGAGCGCCTTGAACGTTCGGGCCGCACTGCCGACGAGGCGATGACCGCCGAGCACAATCGGCTCTCCTCGGGCAACGTCACCACCGGAAACATCGTCAAGAGTCTTCGCGAGATCGATGACAAGGAATGGTCGGTCTGGGTCGAACAGGTATCGCAGGTCGACAAGATCCTCGGCCAGCACACCGACTACCATCAACTCGATTTCGGCTCCCGCAATGCTTACCGCAACACCGTCGAACGCCTCGCTCGTCGCTCGGAAAAGACTGAGATCGAGATCGCGCAGCTTGCAATTGACATGGCGGCGGCTTCCGCCCGCGATCCGCAAAGCGCCGACGCGCACTCCAATGTCGGCGGCTTCCTGGTCGGTTCGCAACGAAAGCGCCTCGAACAGGTGATCGGCTATCGTCCGCCGCTGCACCTGCGCATCGCCGATCTCGTGCGCCGCATGAGTTGGATGGCAATTGCGATCCCCGTAATTGCCATTACGATAGCGGTACTGGCCGCGGTCGGCTGGTTCCTCGCCGACGCCGGACTTTCCTCACCGCTGATCCTGATCTTGCTGCTGATGCTGTCGCTGCCTGCCTCCGAAGGCGCAACCGGCCTTTTCAACACGCTGGTGACCTTCATCGTCAAACCGGCCCGGCTCACCGGTTATGAATTCAAGGAGGGCATACCTGAAGACGCACGGACGCTGGTCGTCGTGCCCTGTCTTATCGCCAAGCGCGATGACGTCGACGAGCTCATCCGCAATCTCGAAGTTCATTATCTTACAAACCCGCGGGGTGAAATCTCCTTCGCTCTTCTCAGCGACTGGCGCGACAGCACCGTGGAAGAGACACCTGCGGATCTCGAGATTCTGGAATATGCGAAGCGCGAAGTGGCAACCCTCAGCGCCCGCTACGCGCATGATGGCAAGACGCGCTTCTATCTCCTTCACCGCCGTCGGCTATACAATCCGGCCGAGGGCGTCTGGATGGGTTGGGAACGCAAGCGCGGCAAGCTGCACGAGCTCAATCTCCTGCTGCGCGGTGACCGCGATACGACCTACCTGCCCGGAGCCAACATCGTGCCGGAAGGCGTCCAGTACGTGATGACGCTCGACGCGGACACCCGGCTCATGCGCGACGCGGTGACCAAGCTCGTCGGCAAGATGCACCATCCGATCAACCGACCGGTGCACGATCCGGAAACGGGCCAGGTCATCAGCGGCTATGGCGTGCTGCAACCCCGCGTCACGCCATCGCTGACAACCGGCGAGGACGCTTCGGTTTTCCAGCGAGTTTTCTCGATAAACCGCGGCGTTGACCCTTACGTCTTCACGGTGTCGGACGTCTATCAGGACATTACCGGTGAAGGCACCTTCACCGGTAAGGGCCTCTATCATGTCGATGCCTTCGAGCGGGCGCTGAAGGGCCGTATCGATGAAAACACCGTGCTCAGCCACGATCTGCTCGAAGGGTCGATGGCGCGGTGTGCCCTGGTTACGGACGTCGAACTCGTCGAAGACTTCCCGACCCGCTACGAGGTCGAGATTTCTCGCCAGCACCGCTGGGCACGCGGCGACTGGCAGCTCCTTCCCTACATCTTCGATCCGTCGCGCGGCATCACCGCACTCGGCCGATGGAAGATGGTCGACAATCTTCGCCGTTCTCTGACGCCGATGGCCTGGTTCCTGGCGTCGGCGATCGGTTGGTACGCCATGACGCCGGTCGGAGCGGCAATCTGGCAGCTCCTGCTGATCTTCTGCATCTTTGTCGCACCAACCTTGTCGCTGATCTCGGGCCTCGTTCCACGCCAAACCGACATCGTTCCCAAGGCTCACTTCCAGTCGCTCTGGTCGGAAGTCCGCTCCGCCAATGCGCAGGTTGCCCTCCGCATCGTCTTCATCACGGATGCGGCATGGATGATGGGCGACGCGATCGTCCGCTCTCTCTATCGCCTTTTCTTCAGTCGCAAGCTCCTGCTCGAATGGCGCACCGCCGGCAGCATCCAGTCGGTCGCTCAGGGCAATATACCGACCTATTATCGGTCCATGCGGCATGCGCCGGCGCTGGCGCTGGCGGCAATCGGTCTGGCCTCGCTGTCCGGCAATTACGGGTTCCTCATCGGCGTGCCGTTCGCCATCTTCTGGACCCTGTCGCCTGTGGTCGCCTGGTATGTCAGCCAGTCCGCGGAGACGGAAGATCGTCTTTTCGTGCCCGAGGAGGTGACGATCGAGTTGCGCAAGATCGCTCGCCGGACCTGGCGCTACTACGAAACCTTCGTCACTGCCGATGACAACTACCTGCCTCCCGACAACTTCCAGGAGACCCCGGAGCCGGTCCTTGCCCGTCGCACCTCGCCGACCAATATCGGCGTCTATCTTCTGTCCGTCGTGTCGGCGCGCCATTTCGGCTGGATCAGTTTCGAGCAGACGATCGAGCGGCTCGAACACACGATCGCAACTGTCGAGAAGATGGAGAAATATCGCGGCCACCTTTACAACTGGTACTACACGGACACGCTGAAGACGCTCGGTCCCCGCTACATTTCGGCCGTCGACAGCGGCAATCTTGCCGGTCATCTCATTGCTGTTTCGTCCGCTTGCCGCGAATGGGCCGAAGCACCATCCGCCCACCTGCAGGGCAATCTGGACGGCATCGGCGATGTCGGAGGCGTCCTGCTGGAAGCGCTTGCCGAACTGCCGGACGATCGCAAGACCGTGCGCCCGCTGCGCCGGCGTCTCGAGGAGCGTATCAACGGTTTCAACAACGCGCTCGCAGCCGTCAAGCGCGAGCATGAGTTCGCGTCTATCCGGGTGATCAATCTCGCGGTGCTCGCCCGCGACATCCAGAAACTCGCGTCGAACCTCCACCACGAGGTGCGTTCCGAACCGAGCAACGAGGTTACCCGCTGGACGGAGTCGCTGGTGAGGGCATGCGAGGCGCATATCTCTGACAGCACGTTCGACCTTTCCAACATCGAGCCGCTCCGTCAGCGGTTGGCGACGCTACGTGACCGCACCCGCGACATTGCCTTCTCTATGGATTTCGGCTTCCTGTTCCGCCCCGAACGCCGCCTTCTGTCGATCGGCTACCGGGTCGACAGCCGGGAACTGGACGAAGCCTGCTACGATCTGCTGGCTTCGGAAGCCCGCCTCACGAGTCTCTTCGCCATCGCCAAGGGAGACCTCCCGACCGAACACTGGTATCGCCTTGGGCGTCAGGTCGTGCCGGTCGGCGCCCGCGCCGCCCTGATCTCGTGGTCCGGCTCAATGTTCGAATACCTGATGCCCCCGCTTGTGATGCAGGAGCGGCAAGGCGGTATTCTCAACCAGACGAACAATCTTGTCGTCCGGGAGCAGATGAATCACGGAAAGCGTCTCAACATTCCGTGGGGTATTTCGGAAGCGGCTTTCAATGCTCGCGACCACGAGCTGACCTATCAGTACACCAATTTCGGGGTCCCGACCCTCGGGCTGAAACGCGGCCTCGGCCAGAACGCAGTCATTGCACCCTATGCGTCGATCCTGGCCAGCCAGTACTTCCCGAAAGCTGCCCTCGAGAACCTCGAGAGGTTGCGCAAGCTCGGGGCGCTGGGCGCCTACGGCTTCCATGACGCGGTCGACTTTACGCCGACCCGCGTGCCTGAAGGAAAAACCTGCGCGGTCATCTACAACTACTATGCCCACCATCACGGCATGTCGATTGCGGCCATCGCCAACGTCGCCTTCAACGGCCGCCTGCGCGAGCTCTTCCATTCCGATCCGGTGATAGAGGCGGCGGAACTCCTGTTGCAGGAGAAAGCGCCGCGCGAGATCCCCGTGATGAGCGCGAAGTACGAACCGCAGACCCCCGGCAAGGGCCAGGCCGATCTCCTTCGGCCGGAGATTCGCACCATCGTCGATCCCGCGACGAAGGACCGCGAAGTGGTCTTCCTGTCGAATGGACACTACTCCGTAATGCTCACCGCAACCGGCTCCGGCTTCTCCCGGTGGAACGGTCAGGCCGTTTCGCGCTGGAAGGCGGATCCGACCGAGGACCGCTGGGGAACCTTCGTCTTCTTGCGCGACATGGGAAGCGGCGAGTGGTGGTCGACCACGGCCACCCCCCGGCGGGCCGAAGACGAGAAGACCAAGGCAATCTTCGGGGACGACAAAGCGGAATTCTTCAAGACCGTCGGCGACATTTCGAGTTCCGTCGAATGCATTGTCGCGACCGAACACGATGCCGAAGGTCGACGCGTCACGCTCCTCAATACCGGGCCGGAGGATCGATTCATCGAGGTGACGTCCTACCTCGAACCGGTTCTCGCCTTCGAAGACGCCGACAACGCCCACACCGCATTCTCGCGAATGTTCATCAAGACCGAGTTCGGCCGTCGCCGCGACGTCATCCGCGCGGAACGCAACAAGCGCAGCCCCTCCGATCCGGACATCTGCGTCGCGCACCTCGTCGTCGACAATGCGGGCCCGGGCCGACCGACAGAATTCGAAACCGACCGGCGCAAATTCCTCGGCCGTGGCCGCGCTCTCGCCAACGCCGCAGCCTTCGATCCGGGAGCGACGCTCTCGGGGACAGAAGGCTACACCCTCGATCCGATCCTCAGCCTGCGTCGGGTCGTGCGAGTGCCTTCCGGCAAAAAGGTCAGCGTAATTTTCTGGACCATTGCCGCACCGAGTCGACTCGACGTGGATCGGGCTATCGAGCGCTATCGTCACCCCGATGCCTTCAGCCACGAACTGGTTCACGCCTGGACCCGTGCGCAGGTCGAGTTGCGGCACATCGGCATCACCTCGCAGCAGGCGGCCGCGTTCCAGCATCTCGGTCGCTATCTGGTCTACCCGGACAACCATCTGCGTGCGGACCCCGAAACCGTAAGAACCGGGCTTGCGTCGCAGCCCGCGCTTTGGCCTCTGGCGATCTCGGGAGACTTCCCGATCCTCGCGCTGCGCATCAACGACGATATGGATATGGAGATCGCACGCGAAGCGCTCAGCGCCCTCGAGTTCCTGCGTCGACGCGGCGTAGTTGCCGATCTGGCGGTCATCAACGAACGGGCAACCTCCTATGCGCAGGACATGCAACACGCATTGGAACGGCTTGCCGAGAACCTGCGCTACAGGCAATCCGACGGCGGACGCCAGCACGTGTTCACGGTGCGGAACGACCTCATGGAGGAAGGTACGACTCAAGCTCTTGTGGCGGCAGCCCGCGTCGTTCTCCATGCTCGCAACGGCAAGATCGTCGACCAGGTCAACCGCGCGGTTTCCCTGTTCGCAACGCCGCGGCTGCCGGACGGCGCTGAACCCGACTGGAGCGGGCTGCCGCCTGCCCAGCCGTGGAAGCTTCAGGACGTACTTCCAGCGGAACAGGGCGACCTGCATTTCTGGAACGGCTTCGGCGGCTTCGACAAGAACGGCACCGAATACGTCGTGCGTCTCGGCTCAAACGGCACAACACCCCATCCGTGGATCAATGTCATCGCCAACGAACAGTTCGGCTTCCACGTATCGGCCGAAGGCGCCGGCTTCACCTGGAGCCAGAACTCCCGCGACTACCAGCTGACACCGTGGAGCAACGATCCGGTCACCAACAGGTCGGGTGAGGCTTTCTATGTCGCCGACCTTGCGAACGGCAGAACTTTCTCTCCGTTCAGCGCGCTCAACCTCGACGAGACGAGCCGTTACGAAACGCGACATGGTCTGGGGTACAGCGTGTTCAAAAGCCGGCATGAGGGACTGGAACTCGAGTTGACCCAGACCGTCGATCGCGCGCGTCCGCTAAAGCTATCGCGGATGGTGATCCGCAATACCGGCAAAGTGACACGCACCCTGCGGGTCTATGGCTACGCCGAGTGGGTCCTTGGCAACAATGCGCAGAAGACGGCACCGTTTGTCCTGTCGTCATTCGACGACGAAACGGGGGCGCTCTTCGCGACGAACCGGTACGATATCAACTATCCCGGCCGTATTGCCTTCCTCGCGGCAAGCGAGCCGGCCGGAAGCTATACGGCCAGCCGCCGGGAGTTCATCGGACGGAATGGCTCGATAGAGCTGCCGCAGGCCGTCGCACGGCAATCAAAACTCCTGAACTCGATCGAAACCGAAGGCGATCCATGTGCTGCCCTCGCCATCGACATCGAAGTGCCCGCAGGTGCCGCCAAGGAAGTCTGCTTCTTCCTCGGCGACTGTGCCACCGCGGCCGAAGCAAGCAAACTGATCTGGGATATTCGCAAGGAAGGCGCCGCAAGGCTGCTGGAGACGCAGCAGGCGTTCTGGCGTGACTTTACCGGTAGATTGCAGGTGAATACGGGCGACGAGTCGTTCGACTATCTGGTCAATAGCTGGCTACCCTATCAGGCGCTGAGCTGCCGCCTGTTGGCGCGCGCTGGCTTCTACCAGGCAAGTGGCGCCTACGGCTTCCGTGACCAGCTTCAGGATGCACTTGCGTTCCTCACCGTCGATCCGAACTTGGCCCGTCGGCAGATTCTGCATGCAGCCTCACGGCAATTCGTCGAAGGGGACGTACAGCACTGGTGGCTGCCGCAGACAGGCGCCGGCGTTCGCACGCGCATCTCGGACGACGTCGTCTGGCTCGCCCGCGCCGTTGACAGTTATGTCATCGCAACCGGCGAAAAGGCGATCCTTGACGAGCAGATTTCTTTCCTCGAAGGACCTGCATTGCCGGAAGGTGAAGCCGACTCGTTCTTCTTGCCGCAGCCGACGGAAGATCGCTTCACCCTTTATGAGCACGCCGCCCGCGCACTTGACCTGGCAGTCGCTCGCACCGGCGTTCACGGTTTGCCGCTGATCCTCGGCGGTGACTGGAACGATGGTATGAATCGCGTCGGCTACAAGGGACAGGGCGAGAGCGTCTGGCTCGGGTGGTTCCTTGCAGGGACTCTGACATCGTTCCTCGCCTACGCCACAGAGCGCGGCGACAGTGCCCGCATTGCACGCTGGACGACTCATCTCTCGACCCTCGGAGCCGCGCTTGAGAGCGCCGGCTGGGACGGCGAATACTACCGCCGTGGTTATTTCGATGACGGCAGCCCTCTCGGATCGGCCCAATCGGAGGAATGCCGCATCGACTCGATCGCCCAGTCGTGGAGCGTTCTCTCGCATCAGGCTCAGCCCGAGCATGCGGCAGCAGCCGTCGACGCGGCCGTCGCGCAACTGATCGACGAGGAGGCCGGCATCATTCGGCTCTTCACTCCTCCCTTCGAGAAGACGGCAGCTGATCCAGGATACATCAAGGCCTATCCGCCGGGTGTCCGCGAAAATGGCGGGCAGTACACACATGCCGCCATCTGGCTCGGCTTGGCGCTTGCGGAACTCGGCCGCGACGCCGATGCCTGGCGTTGTTTCAACATCCTCAATCCATTGAAGCACGCACTCGACAGGGAGGCGGCGGAACGCTACCGCGTCGAACCCTACGTCGTCGCAGCAGACGTCTACGGCGATGAGGCCTATCTCGGGCGCGGCGGCTGGACATGGTATACCGGATCGGCGGGTTGGCTCTATCGCTTCGCGGTCGAGGGCATCCTCGGAATTACCAGGCGGGGCGACAGGTTGTTCATCCGTCCGTGCCTACCTCTAGAATGGAAGGGTTTCGAAGCGACTCTCACGATTGCCGACCGTGTATACGGCATCGCAGTGAAGCGATCGGATGGAGGAAACTACGACGTGTCCGTCGACGGCAAGAAGTTGGCAGACCTGGAAAGCGGCTTCGCACTTACCAGATCCCAGTAATCATTCGCCGCCACACCACCATCCGCATTCAGACGAAAAAGCCCCGGAGAGCTGTTGCTCTCCGGGGCTCTTTGCGTTCGGTTCTAAGCGTCCTCAACCTTCGAAGACGACCAGCAAGTCCTTGGCGTCGATCTGGTCACCGGCCTTGACCAACACCTCCGCGATGACACCGTCACGGTCGGCGTGGATTGCTGTCTCCATCTTCATCGCTTCGATGGAGAGCAGAACATCACCAGCTTTGACCTTGTGACCGGACGAAACGGCAACCGTCGAAACGACACCCGGCATCGGCGCTCCGATATGTGTCTGGTTGCCCATTTCCGCCTTGCGGCGAACAGCACCGGCTGCAGCCCCCTGAGTACGGTCCGGCACCTTGATGCGGCGTGGTTGCCCGTTCAGTTCGAAGAAGACTGTGACCAAGCCCTTGTCATTGGCCACACCGACCGCCTGATTAACGATGACGAGTGTCTTTCCCTTCTCGAGATCGACGAAGAGTTCTTCACCGGCCGGCAGGCCATAGAAATAGTTCGGCGTGGGGATGACTGATACCGGGCCATAGGTCTCGGCAGCGAGTGCGTAGTCTGTGAAGACCTTCGGATACATCAGATAGGATGCCAGCTCGAAGTCGGTGACCTTACGCTCGAGCTTTTCCTCGATCGCGGCACGCTCGGCCTCGATGTCCGTTTCAGCGAGAAGCGAACCGGGACGCACGGCGTAAGGCTTCTCGCCCTTCAGTACCTTCTTCTGCAGGCCTTCCGGCCATCCAAGCGGCGGCTGGCCCAGATCTCCTCTCAGCATGGATACGACGGACTCCGGGAAAGAGACGTCCTTCTCCGGACTCACCACGTCTTCGACCGTGAGGTCCTGACTGACCATCATCAGCGCCATGTCGCCGACGACCTTGGAGGATGGTGTCACCTTGACGATATCGCCGAACATCTGGTTCGCATCGGCATAAGCCTGCGCTACCTCATGCCAACGTGTCTCGAGACCCAGCGAGCGGGCCTGCTCCTTGAGATTGGTGAACTGTCCTCCCGGCATCTCGTGAAGGTAGACTTCCGAAGCCGGTCCCTTGAGATCGCTCTCGAAGGCGGCATACTGATTGCGGACTGCCTCCCAATAGAAGGAGATGCGGCGAATCCAGTAGGGATCGAGTTCAGGATCCCGTTCCGATCCACGCAGCGCCTCCACAATCGAACCCAGGCAGGGCTGCGAGGTGTTGCCCGAAAGCGCATCCATGGCCGCGTCGACCGCGTCGACGCCGGCGTCCACCGCGGCAAGAACCGTCGCGGCAGAGATCCCCGAGGTATCGTGGGTGTGGAAATGGATCGGCAGGCTCGTCGCCTCGCGCAGCGCCTTGAACAGGATCTTCGCGGCGGCGGGCTTGAGAAGCCCCGCCATATCCTTGACGGCGATGATATGGGCGCCCGCCTTTTCGAGCTCTGCTGCGAGCGCCGTGTAATACTTCAGATCGTATTTTGCGCGCGCCTCATTCAGGATATCGCCGGTGTAGCAGATCGCGGCTTCGCAGAGCTTGTTCTCCTCGGCAACGGCATCCATCGCGACGCGCATGTTGTCCACCCAGTTCAGGCAGTCAAAGACGCGGAAAAGATCGATGCCACCGGCTGCGGCCTGGCGAACGAAGTATTTGACGACGTTGTCGGAGTAGTTCTTGTAGCCAACGCCGTTGGCGCCGCGCAGCAGCATCTGCAGGAGCAGGTTCGGAGCACCTTCGCGAATGAGCGCCAGCCGTTCCCACGGGTCTTCGGTAAGAAAACGCATGGAAACGTCGAAGGTCGCGCCGCCCCAGCATTCCAGCGAAAGAAGGTTCGGCAGCGCCCGCGCGTAGGTGCCGGCGACACGAGCGATGTCGAAGATGCGCATGCGGGTCGCCAGCAGCGACTGGTGGCCGTCGCGCATCGTCGTGTCGGTCACGAGCACACGCTTCTGATCGCGCATCCATGCGGCAAACTTCACCGGGCCCAGTTGATCGAGAAGTTGCTTCGTGCCGTCTCGCACCTCACCTTCGATGAACGGCAGGACCGGATCGGCAGCGTCCTCCGGCGGACGCGGGCGACCCTTCACCTCTGGATGGCCGTTCACGGTGACGTCGGCGAGATAGGTGAGCAGCTTGGTTGCGCGGTCCTGACGCTTCACCTGCGCGAAGAGTTCGGGCGTCGAATCGATGAACCGCGTCGTGTAGCTGTTATCGAGGAATTTCGGATGACCGATGATCGCTTCGAGGAAGGTGAGGTTCGTTGCGACGCCACGGATGCGGAA